>JBAWYY010000502.1:0-2454 GCA_037143285.1 Alphaproteobacteria bacterium
TCGACGGCTTCGATTTCTGGAGAGGATAGGCCGGCGTCGCGTAAACCTTCGGCAAGGGCCACGAAGGGCACCATATCCTCAGCGATATGGGCGATGCGGCTATATGGCAGGCCGCTGCGGAGCGGCGGGCCGTCAGGCTTGCGCGGCGCGTTCATCAAGACGGCACGCCGCTGGCCATCCAGCAGGCGCTCATAGCTGCGCGATGAGGCATCGCCCTGCATATGGCGGCGCATCGAACCGCCCCACCCCGAATTATCGATGAACACGCGCAGGGACGCCATGCGGGCAAGCCGCGGGCCCCAGGTGCCATGGCCGATCAGGGTCGCGCGCCGGGCGGTCGCACCCTCTGCCGGCGCCAGTTGAAAGATGATTTCCAAGCGATCACCGGCGAGCGCATGACCGAGGCGCTCCGGCCATTCGACCAGCAACAGCGCGTCATCGGCCACTTCATCCCAGCCGAGTTGTTCCAATTCCTGCGGATCGACCACGCGGTAGAGATCGGCGTGGACCACCGGGAAGCGCTTGAGATCATAGGGTTGGACGATCGAGAAGGTCGGGCTTGGCACATCAAGCCGGTCATCTTCCGCCAGTGTGCGGACAAGGGCGCGTGCGAAGGTGGATTTGCCTGCCCCAAGATCCCCGGCAAGGGTCACGATGTCATTGGGGCCCACCACCATGGCGAGGTCCATGGCAAGGTCGCGGGTCGCGGCTTCATGGCCGAGGAATACAACATGACGCACGGGATCTTGCACCTCCATCACTCCGCAGCGTTGGATAAGTCGGCGAGATTGGCTGGCAATGTGACGGTCACGACAGTGCCGCGGGCAGGCTCGCTCGCAACATCGATGGTTCCTTGGTGCAGATCGACAAAAGATTGCACGATCGAGAGGCCAAGACCCGCACCCCGATGTTTGCGGCCGGCCGGATTGGTTTCAAAACGGTCGAAGATGCGCGCTTTCACTTTCGGGTCGATGCCAATGCCCTGATCGCGGACGCGGAAGACGATTTCTTCGTCGCGCCGGCTGGCCTCCAGGACGATTTCGCCGCCCTTCTCGGAGAAAGCGATGGCGTTCGACAGGAGGTTGAACAGGATTTGGCGAATGCGCTGAGCATCGGCGACAAAGCTGCCAATTCCCGGCTCGGCCTTGATGGCGAGGCGCATGCCGTTTTCGTTCAAGCGGTCGCTCACATTGGCTGCAACCGCTTCAAGGGTCGGCACGATGTCGACTTCCGAGAGATCGAGTTCCATGGCGCCGGCATCAATGGTTGCGAGATCAAGAACGTCATTGATGATCGCAAGGAGTGCCGCCGACGAGGCATTGATATGGGCGAGGTAGTCGCGCTGCCGGGGGTTTAGCTCACCGATCGCGGGGTCATCGAGAATATGGGCGAAGCCGATGATCGTGGTGAGCGGCGTGCGCAGTTGGTAGGAGACGTGCTGGACGAAATCGCTCTTGATCCGTGCGGCCTTCTCAAGGGCTGCCTCGTCCGTCACATTTCGGAACGTGACGAGCGTGCCGCCATCGGGAAGCGGAGACGTAACGATGTCGAGCACGGTCGTGTCTTTGCGCTCCAGGCGAAGCGACCGTTGGATGCGGTTTTCGGCGATGGCCGCAACCGCCGTCTTGATGGCGGTCCATACCGCCGCGTCCTTGGCATAGGGCGCGCACCAGCTCGCTACTTCGTCAATATGCGGGCGGTCAGCCAGGGGCTTCTCGTCGAGCGACCAGAGCGACACAAAGGCCGGATTGTTGAGCGAGAGCCTGCCATCAGTGCCGAACACGGCAACGGCTTCTTCGAGATTGTCGAGCGTCTCTCGCTGAACATTGGCAAGCGCGTTGACGCGACTTTCAAGCTGCAACTGCTCGGTCACGTCGTCGAACACATAGGTGACGCCGCCGGAAGGATCCGGGTTCTGGATCACGCGCAAGGTCCGTCCGCCCGGCAAGTGCCAGAACTGAGAGCGCGGCTCCATGACGGTTGCTTGGTAGACCTCATGAACATGCCGCTTCCATTCCCGGAAATTAGGCTGTTCGGGCAGCATGCGCTTCTCGCGCAGCCGATCAAGAATATCGCTGTCGCTTGGAAGCCCATCCAGAAAGGCGGGGTCTAGCTCCCATAGCTGCCGATAGGATTCGTTGTAAAAGACGAGGCGCTTGGACGAGTCGAATATCGCGACCGCAGTGACCAGTTGGTCGAGCGTCCGCTTGTGGGTGTCCATTTCGCGGATGAGATCGGCGCGAACGGATTCAAGCTCGGTGACATCGACAGCAAGACCCGCAGAGCCCTGGCCGGTCGGCATATCGACCACGTCAAAGATGCGCCTCGCACCGGCAGCAATGGCGGCGAGCACGATGATGGCGATATATTCTAATCCGCCCATCAGTTCGTCCTCATCTCATGGGTTCGCCGATATCGGCGGCATCAAGGGCCGCCGCGAGCGCTTTGTCTTCG
>JBAWYY010000503.1:0-2434 GCA_037143285.1 Alphaproteobacteria bacterium
ATGGGCCGGATGGTGACCTTGCCATCACGCACACGCACCAGGATTTCCGGGCTCGAGCCCGCAACTGAAAAGCCGTCGAAGGCGAGATAATAGAGGAACGGCGAGGGATTGACGCGGCGCAGCGCCCGGTAGAGCGAGAAGGGCGGCAGTTCGAAGGGCGTCGAGAAGCGCTGGGACAGCACGACCTGAAAAATGTCGCCCGCGGCGATATAGTCTTTGGCGCGGTCGACCATGGCGGAATAATCGGCTTCCGTCGTGTTCGATACGAGATTGGCCATGATTGCGCCGTGGTCCGGCAGCGGCGTTTGCTTATCAAGGCTGCGGTCGAGGGCCTCGACCACTTTTGTCAGGCGATCAACCGCGCGATCAAAGGCGAGCTTGGCGGTCATGCGCTCTTGCGGCCGCACCGGCGTCACCACCGTGATCTCGTCCTTCACCGCGTCGAAGACGATGACGACGGTTGGACGAATGAACAGGGCGTCCGGCACGCCGATGGGGTCGGGCTTGGCCGGCGCCAAGTCCTCCATCTGGCGCACCATGTCATAGCCGAGATAGCCGAAGACGCCGGCGGCCATGGGCGGCAAGCTCTCGGGGATCTCGATGCGGCTTTCGGCCAAGAGGTCACGCAGCGCATCGAGCGGCGGGCGCGACTGGGGCGTGAACGCGGCCGGGTCCTGTTGCACACGGCGATTGATCGCAGCGCCGCCGTCTTGAACACGCCAGATCAGGTCGGGCTCAAGGCCGATGATGGAATAGCGGCCTTTGACGGCGCCGCCTTCTACTGATTCAAGCAGAAACGCATTCGCATTGCTGCCGACGATCTTCAAATAGGCTGACACCGGGGTCTCAAGATCGGCAACGAGGCGGGTCCAGACGACCTGGGGGGCGCCCGCCTCATAGCTTGCCGAAAAGGGCCCAAAGTCCGGTTCGATCCGCATGCCGATCTCCTGATGGCGGCCAAGGTTCTATGGACAAACCTAGCGATCAGGTCTCGCCGCCGACCGCGCGCCGCAACAGCGTGCGATTGACGGAGGTGCCGAAATCGGTCTGAAGACGGGTGATATATTGACCCAAAATGTCGTCTTCGATGGACTGTGTGAGCTGGCTTAAGATGCGCGCATCAAGGCCGGCGGAGGCAGGCACGGTGACGTCCTTCACCAGGAAGACCAGGCGGTCGATGCCATCGATGGCAGGGGCATCCGCCACCTGACCCTTAAGCGTCGAGAACAGCGCCTGAACGCTCGGCTGGCCCCAATCGCCCTCGGTTGCAGCGCGCGCGAGCGGCTTCGTGGTGCGCACCTCAAGCCCGAGCTTGGTCGCAATGGCAGCGAGCGTCTCGCCGGCCTTCAGGCTCGTCACCATTTCGGTCGCGGCAGCGCCAATCCGCGCCTTGACCTCTTCCTCCTGCCAACGGGTCAGCACGCGCTCGCGGACATCTTCTAAGGTCCGGTCGCGGGCAGGCGTGATCGAGGCGATTTCGTACCAGATGTAGGTGCCGCTCTGGCGGATCAACACGGGGTCATTGTCTGAGCCCACATCCGCACGGAAGGCGGCAGCGAGCAGGTCGCGCTCGCCCGCGAGATTGAGCGGGGCTTCTGAGGGGTCGCGCCCCTGCGCGTCGACCGCATCCACGACGATTGGGCTGACGCCCGCGCGAACTGCGAGTTCTGCAATGGGCAGGCCGGAGAGACGGTCCTTTTCGATCTTGTCGTGGAGGTCGTTGACGCTGTCGCGGGCGATATCGAGCGCAAGGCGCCGGCGGACCTCTTCCCGCACTTGCTCTTCGTTGAAAGGCGAAATGGCGGTAACGCGCAGCAAGACCGTGCCGAAACGGCCGGCGATGGGGGCTGAGACCGTATTGGCTTCAAGAGCGAAGGCAGCGTCCCGGACGGCGGGATCGGCCACATCGGCGCGCGAGAGGGCGCCGAGGCTCAGGTCGGCCGGGGCAATGTTGCGCTCGGCAGCGATTGCCTCAAAGGTTGCGCCGTCCTTGATCTTCTGGGCGGCTGCCTCGGCCTCGGCGGGCGAGGGGAACGGGATCTGCTGGATGGTTCGCCGATCGAGGCGGTCACGCTCGCGCGCGACCTCGAGGTTCAGCCGGTCGTCGGGCACGGTGGAGAAGGGCGCGAGCTCTTCCGGCGAGAGAACGATCAGGTTCAGCTTGCGATATTCCGGTGCGCGGAAGCTCGCCTTGCGCGGCTCGAAGAAGCGGGCGAGCGCGTCATTGTCGGGGGCAGGGATCTCGCCCACGAGTTTCGCGCCAATCGTGACATATTCGGCCACCCGGGTTTCGGCATTGTAGCGCGCCGCGAGATCCACGAGTGCCTTCGGCGTGCCAGCGCCCTCCGCAAAGGCGCCCGACATCTGCAGGCGAACGGCAAGCTTGCGCTCCAGATCGATATAGGCAGCTTCGGTCAGGCCGTTCTGACGCAGC
>JBAWYY010000504.1:0-2433 GCA_037143285.1 Alphaproteobacteria bacterium
CCTCAACCGGTGGTACCCGCCGTCCGTTCTTCCGTCGTCGCAAGAGCTGCCCCTTTTCGGGCGTCGGCGCACCGAAGATCGACTACAAGGACGTTCGCCTGCTCCAGCGCTACATCTCTGAGCGCGGCAAGATCGTTCCCTCCCGCATCACGGCTGTTTCGGCCAAGAAGCAACGCGAATTGGCTCAGGCCATCAAGCGCGCCCGCTTCCTCGGCCTCCTGCCCTATGTGATCAAGTGAACTAACATTTGAGGTCGGGTAGCGCGAAAGCGTTGCCCGGCCTTATAACCTTATGACTTCGTCGGCCGTATCGTCCTCGTGGCGTGCGGCTGTAGCTGGGGATGCCTCCCCTAACCGTCGGATACGACCGGGACACCTGACGATATGGGACCGACCATTGCGGTTGCCTTCGGCGCTGGGCTTGCGTCCGCGCTTTTGTTTGCGTCTCTCGCCACGGGCAATCCCCTGGCGTTTGCGCTGTTTTATTTCGCAGCCCTCCCTGTCCTGATTGCTGGCCTCGGTTGGGGCGCTTATGCCGGTGCCTTTGCCGGCGCGATCGGCGCCTTGGCCCTCTCCCTGTTTATCGGCTCGCGCTTCGGGCTCGCCTTTTTCTTTTCCGTTGGATTTCCGGCCTGGATCCTCGCCCATCTGGTGCTGAGCTGGCGTGAGCCGAAGCCGGACACGGCTGATGATGGCTGGATGCCCTCAGGCCATATCCTTGCTGCCATCGGCGTCGGCGGCGTGGCCTTGACGCTCTTTGGCATCGTCGTGCTCTTCGGCATCGACTACGACACCTATCGCGCAGCACTTCGCCAGATGGTGGAGCGCACCATCCGTATCACTGGCGCCAATGGCGGCCCGGATATGGCAAAACTTGCACCGACCTTGACGGCTGTTTTGCCGCTGGCGGGCGGCGTCGTTTGGACCTTCGTCACCGCGCTCAACTTGTTTCTGGCCGCGCGCATCGTTCGGGCGTCAGATCGCCTGGTGCGGCCCTGGCCGGACCTGCCCTCCCTCAAGCTGCCGCTTTGGACGGTTGGCGGGCTGCTTATTGGCTCGCTCGGGTCGTTCTTTGATGGGTTGTTCGGCCATATCGCCGGCATCGTGCTGGCGATTGGGCTTGCGGTCTATTCGCTTGCCGGCCTTGCCCTCGTCCATGACCTCACACGCGGCTGGGCCTTCCGTGGCCCGGCGCTCGGCGTCCTCTATGCGCTCACCATCCTGAACGGCTGGCCGCTGATCTTCGTCGCACTCGCGGCCCTTGCCGACGTGCTTTTCGACTTGCGCGGACGGCGCCAGCCCCCGCCACCCACACCGACCTGAATTGCAAACATCACACAAGGAGACTGATCATGGATGTGATCCTACTCGAACGCGTCGCCAAGCTCGGCCAGATGGGCGAGACCGTGAAGGTGAAGCCGGGCTATGCCCGTAACTTCCTGTTGCCCCGCGGCAAGGCGCTGCGCGCAACGGCGGCCAACGCCAAGAAGTTCGACGAGATGAAGGCTCAGCTTGAGGCTCGCAATCTTGAACTGAAGAACGATGCCGAGGCCGTGGCCGCCAAGCTCAACGGTCAGAGCTACATCCTGGTCCGTCAGGCCGGCGAAACTGGCCAGCTCTACGGCTCGGTCTCGGCCCGCGACATCTCGGACGCCGCAACCGCTGCCGGCGTGACGATTGCGCGCGCGCAGATCGATATCCCCGCCCCGATCAAGACCATCGGCCTCCACACGGTCACCGTCAATCTCCACCCGGAAGTGACGGCGCAGGTGACGGTGAACGTCGCCCGCTCCCAGGCCGAGGCCGAGCGCCAGATGCGCGGTGAGGATCTCGCCCAGCGCCCCGACGAGCCGGAATTCGAGACCTTCAATCCGGAAGAGTTCATGGACCCCGCTGGTTCGGATCAGTCGGAAGGCTGAGCCCCGTCCGCCTCATTGGATGACGAAACGCCCGGCTCCAAGGCCGGGCGTTTTGCTTTTGAAAAGGCGTCGCGCGGTCCATTCTGGAGTCAAGACACAGACTGATTCTTTTCGCCGGCTGTGGGAATCTGTGAACTACGGGACAAGGGTCGATAACGAGTCCCCAGCCGCCCAATCCAATGTTACGTCAGGGCCAACAACGAGATCCAAACGATGTCCGCGCTGCCTGCTCTGAAATCCGTTTCAACCGAGCCCTCGTTCCGGCTCGCGCCCCATAATATCGAGGCCGAACAGGCACTCTTGGGCGCGATCCTGGTCAATAACGAGGCCTTTTACCGGGTTTCTGACTTTCTGGAGGCGAGCCATTTCTATGACCCGCTGCACCAGAAGGTCTATGAGACGGCGAGCCACCTGATCCGCGCCGGCAAGATCGCAACACCCGTGACGCTCAAGACCTTTCTTGATGCGACCATCGATATTGGCGGCCTCACCATCCCCCAGTACCTCGCAAGGCT
>JBAWYY010000505.1:0-2431 GCA_037143285.1 Alphaproteobacteria bacterium
GAACCTGATTATATCCGGCCTCCGTCTTGTCGATCAGACCTCGAACAGTCGCTTGATAGAAGACCTGGCGCACGGTCGCAGGCTGGATTTTGGCGACAATGGACAAGAGGCTTTCGAAGCGATCCGTCATCTCGGCCTTCGTCGCCCTTATGCGGCTAGCCTCATAAAATTCAGTCATGCGGCTGTCAGCTCCAGAATTTTCCGGGCGACCTCGGATGATGGACCATATTGGCCGTTTCGAAGGGCGCGGGCATGAACAGGCGAAACGCCGAGCTTTGCGGCGATTTCAGAACTCGTGCGGCCGAGCTGGCGAAGGCGGTCGCTTATCCCGCCATCGATGATGAACAGCATTGGCACTTGGCCTGTGTGCCTGACGGATTGCTTCAGGCGCTGGCGTGGCAACGGCTTGGCGATAGGTTCTGGCGCTTGAGCTTCCGGCAGTTCGGCGAACAGGCTTTCGAACGGCACCCATGGTGCTTTGGCCTCGACCGCAACAGTGACGGGCTTCACAGTTTCCAGAAGGCGCGCCGCATGTCTTGTGAGCGAGACCCTTGGCCCTTCGATCAGCTCGCCCTTGACCGGCTTCCAATATTTCAGACGTTTCTCGCGGAGATCGCGCTCAAATTCGGGCTTCTGGTGCAGCCGTTGCTTGATGACGTAATCGACGGCGGTGGCGTCGGCTGGCCTGATGTGGATGGCACCGCCCTTGCCTTCGCACCATCCGTCGACCAGTCCAAAATTCTTCTGTTCGGCGAAAAACAGATGATGACCGTGCAAGTCGCCCTTTTCTTTTTCGAAAACAGTCACCCCGACATGATCTTGCCCGTTCCGCTTCAGGCCCTGCCCAATGTGAGCGACCTTGCGCGATATCTGCCGTTTCCCATCAGCGTCTGCCACATCACGCGGCGCGCGAATTGTTGCCATCCTGTTGAACGGCGTTCCCGTCCGCCTCGCCTCATGCGCCAGTTCGTCTAGCTCTTTGACTTGGGGCCATTGCAACACCTTTGATCCGCGCGGGCCTCGCTTCCCGGGCTTCCTCTTGCAAGGGCGAGGCGGTGGAGATCGTGTTGACACTCTAACGCATAAAGTACTGGCCGCGTCGTCATTGACCGCCAAAGGCATGGCAAGGGCCTGATCTTGATGGCGTTTTTCCCCGCCAGCCTCGGCAGAAAATGTGAGCACATTTCGAGCGGCTTTTGCGACCATGGCGCGGCCCTCGTCCTATGCCGATCGGGTGCGTTCGGATGCGTTCAGGAAGGCGTCGAGCGCCTCAGGCCTGATCCTATGAGCGCGGCCGATCTTGAGGCTCTGAAGCCGTCCAGCATCGATCTGGCGACGGACGGTGCGGCCGGAAACGCCAAGCCGTCGCCCCGCTTCTGTGAAAGTCAGCAACGCCTGTGATTCGGTGACGCGTTCTGCCATGAGTCATCCTTTCCTGCTTCGATTAGCTGAATATAGATGACAAGTCGGGTCGGAACAAGGCGCGAACGGACAATTGCCCACTATCCACAAGCGCCCTTCTGCCCGGTAACGGCGTGGCGTGGTCCTGCAATGCTACTTCCGCCCTCTGTTTTCTTATCCGACAAGCCAATCTTAAATCTTCGTATTACGTGGCGTTCAACATTTTGAACCCTCCCCCTCGACTGCAATGCATTCCCGCGATCCAGCCATGCGATCCAGTCATGCGAGGTGATGGCGATGAGGTTCGTGTCGTTCCGCCATGCTGTCAGGCGGCGTTCGTGGACAGCGATCAGGCCGAGCCGTTTGGCGTGGCGAATTGCATTTTGGGCCGTTGTTCGACTGACACCCGCAAGAGCTGCGATCCGATCGAGCGGCATTTGGCAGCGGCCTTGTGCTTTGACCTGGCGGCCGATGACGGCGAGCACGGCAGTTTCGCCTTGCGTGAATTGAGCGGCGATGCGTGACGGAACCGTGCCACACGTGGCGAGCTGGCGACGGCGTTCGATGCTCCGTTGCCGATCAGGCGATCTAGGCGGCCTGCGGCGTTCGCTGGCGGGCTTTATGGCATTGGGCGCTGTAGGGGTACGTAAAACCATGCGGCGCGCCTCAGCGGCCTCTGCAATGGCCTCAGCGTCGTTATCGGTGATCTGCCCTGCACCATGAGCGCCCCAAAGCGAGCGCATTACATCGTCAACGGCAGCGATCGACCGCGCCCTTGTGACGGCTTCCCGTATTTGATCCGTGAACATTTTCGACCCCAAGTTGGGCCGCGCGCAAAAGTCTCTCGATCCGGGAAACTGCTGTCCCCCGGTTGACTCGTTTTCGAGCCTATGAGAGCTTCGCGCTGTCTGGTGGCGGAAGCTCCCATCGATTATCAAAAGCCCTCAAGGTTCCCGCCTTGGGGGCTTTGTCTTTTCAAGCGCGGCGGTTCAGTCTCCACACGCGGGCATGAGTCGCCCGCAAGTGACAC
>JBAWYY010000506.1:0-2430 GCA_037143285.1 Alphaproteobacteria bacterium
CTTACCGATCATATCCGGCGGCAAAGACAGCGTTTGCGTCCGCTGCTGAATGGCTTCTATGGGCACACCCGCTGCAATGCGGCCCATGAGCGGCACCGATACCGGCATAGCAACGTTGTCGTCCGGCGCAGTTGGCCGATGACGACCGAGAGATCCCTCGATGACGCTCGGCGAAAATTTGCCGCGTGCACCAAGCGCCGCTGAGGCCTCCGGCAGCTTCAAGACTTCTAAAGCCCGCGCCCTATTGGGAAGCCTGCGGATAAAGCCGCGCTCCTCCAGAGCAGTGACCAAGCGATGGATCCCCGATTTGGACTTCAGATCCAGCGCTTCCTTCATTTCATCAAAGGACGGCGGGACGCCTGTTTCTTTCAACCGCTCCTGGATGAACCGAAGAAGCTCGTGTTGCTTGCGCGTCAGCATGGGATCCTCAATCGCTGCCTGGACTTGCCCGACTCATATATCGAACAGACCATGAACATACCGTATATGTTCTTAATGTGTTCTGCAACAGCAGCGATCTCGTCACTTACACCAATGGTTTTTATTCCAGCCGAATGATCTCACAAGCGTCGCCAGCCACGGCCGCTGACGCGTGCGGCGCGCGCAAGATCAACGCTTGGGATTGCGCAAGGACCCGGATCATCGAGGAGTCTTGGATTGGATGAGCGGTCGCAATGAGCCGCCCCGCTTCCAACGAGAGCGTTGCCCGAAGGTAATCGGCACGTTGATCATTCTTCGGCAGATCAGAGCCGAGGAAAGCGGTTTCGGTTCGAACCTCAACATCGCGCCGCCCACTTAAGGCACGCACCAAAGGGACGACGAAGAGGCGCGTGCAGACGTAAGATGAGACCGGGTTACCCGGCAGGCCTAAAATCCGCAATCCGCCAAGGCGCCCCATCATCAAGGGCTTACCCGGCCGCATGGCAATCTTCCAGAAGCCGAGTTCAACGCCTTCGGCAGTCAGCACGCGATGGATCATGTCGTGATCACCAACAGAGGCACCGCCAGACGTCACCAGCACATCGAACGCCTCGTTGCGCACATCGCGAACCATCGCCTGGGTGTCCTCAAACCGATCGGCTACGATCCCGAGATCAACGACATCACACCCTTCGCGAGCGAGAACCGCGGCAATCATCGTCGCGTTGGACGAGACGATGCCGTCGGGGCCAGGGTCTTGTCCAGGCGCCACCAGTTCGTCGCCGGTTGAAAACAAGGCAACCCTTGGGCGCCGATGAACCGGCAATTCAGCGTGGTTCATCGCAGCCGCTAAAGCGATCGAGCGCGGATCAAGGCGGGTGCCCCGCTCAAGTCCGACAATGCCTTTCGCGAAATCAAGACCGGCGGTTCGGACATGTCGACCAGGGCTTGGGGCGACAGCGGTTATCACCGTCGCCCCCTCGCGGCGCGCGTCTTCTTGCATCAAGACACTATCTGCGCCCTCCGGCAGGACAGCGCCGGTAAAGATCCGAACTGTTTCGCCTGCCCCAACTTTACCCGCAAAGGGATGGCCGGCCGCCGATTCGCCAATCACAACCAGGGATCCCGGCAAATCGGCGGCGCGCACCGCATAGCCGTCCATGGCAGAGACGGGAGCTGGCGGCTGGGTTCGGGTCGCGATGAGATCGCGGGTCAGAACGCGCCCATCAGCTTTCGGAAGCGCGACCCGTTCTTCCTGAAGTGCGACGGCCCCATCGAGCACACGGGCGAGCGCATCGGCAACCGGCATCAATTCGGCCATGTCACTCCGCCAGGTACGTTCCAGATGCCCCGCCGGTCTTTTCGACCACGCGGATCGCTTCAATGACCATGCCTCGGTCCACTGCTTTGACCATGTCATAGACGGTGAGACAGGCAACAGAGACGGCAGTGAGCGCCTCCATCTCGACCCCTGTCTGGCCCGTGACTTTGACGGTCGCAGCCACCCGAACGCCGGGCAGCGCTTGATCCGGCTCAATCTCAACGGTCACTTTTGTCAGCAGCAAGGGATGACAGAGCGGGATGAGCTCATGGCTCCGCTTGGCGGCCATGATGCCGGCCAAACGCGCGGTACCCAATACGTCGCCCTTTTTAGCTTCGCCCGCGAGCACAAGCGCGAGCGTTTCAGGGCGCATGACCACACGCCCCTCCGCTCGCGCCACCCGCTCGGTGGCGGGTTTCGCTGAGACATCGACCATGTTCGCCTGGCCGGAGGCGTCAAGATGAGTAAGTGTGGTGCCGGTCGCCATGGTCCATGGGGTTAGCGCGAAGCTAAAGCCACGGCAACCGGCATTGCACTTTTTAGCGAACGACCGCGCCGTAGATCAGGTTCTTGAACAGCATGCGGGTGTGCCCGCGATTGGACGGGCCCTGAGCCATCAGGATCCCGACAATCTGCTCCTTCGGATCGATAGTGAAACTCGTGCCCCAAGCACCTGCCCACATGGCATC
>JBAWYY010000507.1:0-2428 GCA_037143285.1 Alphaproteobacteria bacterium
AAAAGGCCCTCATAGGCAATGCGGTCTCCCGCCATGCCGGCGCGCATCGCCACGGCCCATGTTTCGTCACGTCCCTGCATGAAGAAAAATTCTCCGGCAAACCACCTAGAGAGATAGATCGGCGGTATCCAGATGCTAAAGCGGTTTTTTCTTTCGTGACGGTATTATGATGCCTCATTCAACTTAAGTGTTATTATAGGTCCCCACGTAATACATAGAATTACCTCAAAATACGTCAGATTGGACGATCACCCTTAGCAACCTTGAGGGTTCGATTGTCGACGCCCGGCAGCATTTTGCCGGGATCACGCGTGACAACGATGTCGATGACTGTCGGGCTGTCGGTGTTCGCAAGTCCGTCTTTGAGCGCCCGCTTCAGCTTCAAGGGGTCGGTGACGCGAATGCCATGGCATCCCAGGCCTTTGGCGACCTTGGCATAGTCGATCTCGACGAGGTCTGAGCTCTGATAATGGCCCGCGCCATACATGGAATGCTGCAGCGCCTTCACATAGCCTGACGCCGCATTGTTGACGACGCAGACCACGAAGTTCGCGCCCGCACGCCGAGCGGTTTCGAGATCGCCAAGGCTCATGTTGAAGCCGCCGTCGCCGGTCAGCCCCACCACGCGCCGCGAGGGGCCAACGCCAAGCTGAGCGCCGAGTGAGCCCGGAACGCCATAGCCGATGGAGGCAAAGCCCCGGTCCGGCACGAAATGGCGGCCGGCCGCCTTGGTGTCGAACAGGAGGCCGGACCAATGGCCGGCAAAGCCGCCATCGGCGACAAGGACCGCATCCTTCGGCATGACCTTGTTCAAGTCGCCCATGATGCGGCCGACATTGATAGGGGTCTCGGTGGATTCAAGCTTATCGAGTGCGCCCGTCCGCCAGGTTGCCATGCGGACAGCCACGCTCGCGCACCAGTCGGCTCGCGCGGTGCGATGGGCCTTGGCGTTACCGATGGCTTGGCTCAGATCGTTGAGGGCAAGGCGGGCGTCGCCCGCAAGCGCCACGTCGGTGCGAGTGGTGCGGCCGATCTCTTCAGGCAGCACGTCGATATGGATCAGCGCCTTGCCGGCGGGGATGAGCGAGAAGCGCTTGGTCGCGATCTCGCCAAGCTTGCAGCCGACCACGATCAGGCAATCGGATTCTTCCACCATGGCATTGGCGATGCGGTCATAGCGGCCGAAGAGCCCCGCCGAGAGGCGATGCGAACAGGCAATCGAGCCCTTGCCGGAAATGGAATGGGCGACGGGAATGCCGTGACCGACCGCGAAGGCGAGAAGCGCGTCATAGGCCTGCGAGATATGGATGCCGCCGCCAACCAAGAGCAGGGGCTTATTGGCCTTTGAAACAAGGGCTGCCGCCCGCTCAATGCTTTGCGGATCAGGCCGCGTGCGCCGCGAGGGGAAGGTGAGGGTTTCCGGATCGATCCAGAAATCGGCGGCATCAAACTCGAATTCCTCATGCGCGATATCTTCGGGCACATCGATCACGACAGGACCGGGCCGGCCGGAGGTTGCGACCGCAAAGGCCCGCCGCAGCAATTCCGGCACGCGCTTAACCCGCTCGACCCGCAAAACCTCTTTGGTCACGGGCTTCAAGATTTCGATTTGCCGCGCCTCCTGGGTCATGTTCTTCCAGGAGTGATCGCGATTGGTATCGCCGACGAGCACGACCTGGGGGATGCCGGCATTGAAGCTTTCGGCGAGGCCCGTGACGAGATTGGTGGCGCCGGGCCCGAGCGTGCCATCGCAGACGCCGGGGCGATTGGTGACGCGGGCATAGGCGTCGGCTGCGAAGGCGCCATTGCGCTCGTCATTGATCAGCGTGTGCTTCAGCCCCAGCGCGCGGCAAGCCTCATAGAAGGGGAGGAGCTGAAACCCGCCCATGCCGAACATGGGCCCAACGCCCGCAAGCTTCAGAATTTAGCCCAGCGCGTGGCCGCCTGTCATCCGGCGCGTGGTGTTGGAACCGCTGGTCATGCCTGTTTCTCCTTGATCCACGCTTCGACAAGGGTCGAAACGAAGGCGCGTGCGCTCATGGTGGGGGTGCAGCCCTTGGCTCGGGCGGTGTCGTTGATCGCTGAAATCATGCCGGTCTCGTAGACCGAGAGGCCGTCGCCGATCCGGGCGGAAGAGGCGCTGACGGTTGCCGCCGCAATGCCGCGCGGATCAAGCGCCGGCAGGCGCGAGAAGCCGGAGCCGTCGGCAGCCCCGCCCGCGTCCACATAGAGGGCGGCATAGACCTCCTGGCGGATAGCGCTTGCCGGCTTGCCGCCGAGAATGCCGCCGTGGGAGCCGGTAATCACGATCTGCCCGATATCCTCGGGGAGAACGAGCGAGACGGAATCGACGGCATGGACGCGCACACCGCCGCGCTCTGCTTCGGTCAGGCGCTTGCGCGCTTCGGTTTCCGGCGGTGGCGTCGGG
>JBAWYY010000508.1:0-2420 GCA_037143285.1 Alphaproteobacteria bacterium
TGGGTGCCCGTCACATCGGCGAAGTGTCCGCACTTTCGGTGCGCGCGGCCGGCGCTTGGGTCGAGGCACTGCCGGGCGAGCTCACTGCCAAGCAAAACGAAATCGCGGTTCGCATCTTGAAGGAAATCCGCGACCGCCTGCGCTTCCTCAACGATGTTGGCCTGGAATACCTGACCCTTGCCCGCAATTCCGGCACCTTGTCGGGGGGTGAGAGCCAGCGCATCCGTCTCGCAAGCCAAATCGGTTCAGGTCTCACCGGCGTCCTCTATGTCCTGGACGAACCCTCAATCGGTCTGCATCAGCGCGACAATGAGCGCCTGCTCGGCACGCTGAAGCGCCTGCGCGACCTCGGCAATACCGTGATCGTCGTCGAGCATGATGAGGATGCGATCCTCCAATCCGACTATGTCGTCGATGTCGGCCCCGGCGCTGGCATTCACGGCGGGCGCATCGTGGCCCAAGGCACGCCTGCCCAGGTCATGGCTAATCCAGCGTCACTCACCGGCAAATATCTCACCGGCGAATTATCGGTGCCCGTGCCGAAGCGGCGCAAGCCGCAAAAGGGGCGTACCTTGCGCATCGTGAATGCGCGCGGCAACAATCTGAAAAATGTCACCGCGGAAATCCCGTTGGGGACCTTCACCTGTGTCACCGGCGTGTCTGGCGGCGGCAAGTCCACACTCCTCATCGACACGCTTTATAAGGCCGTGGCGCGCAAGCTGAACGGCGCAACCGATGCACCCGCCCTCCACGACCGGCTTGAGGGGCTCGAACATCTCGACAAGGTCATCGATATCGACCAATCGCCGATCGGCCGCACGCCGAGATCTAACCCTGCGACCTATACCGGCGCCTTCACACCCATTCGCGAATGGTTCGCGGGCTTGCCTGAAGCCAAGGCGCGCGGATACGAGCCCGGCCGCTTCTCCTTCAACGTTAAGGGGGGCCGGTGCGAAGCCTGCCAGGGCGACGGCGTCATCAAGATTGAGATGCACTTCCTGCCCGACGTCTACGTCACCTGCGACGTCTGCAAAGGCAAGCGCTACAATCGCGAGACCTTAGAAGTGGTCTTCAAGGGCAAATCCATCGCCGATGTCTTGGACATGACGGTGGATGAGGGCGTGGACTTCTTCAAAGCCGTGCCGCGCGTCCGCGACATTCTCGCGACCCTGTCGGAAGTGGGCCTCGGCTATATCCACGTGGGCCAGCAGGCGAACACCCTGTCTGGCGGCGAAGCGCAGCGAGTGAAACTCTCGAAGGAACTCGCCCGCAAATCCACGGGCCGCACCCTCTATATTCTGGACGAGCCGACGACCGGCCTGCACTTCCACGACGTCGCCAAGCTGATGGAAGTGCTCCACGCCCTCGTCGAACAGGGCAATTCCGTAGTGGTCATCGAGCACAATCTCGAAGTGATCAAAACCGCCGATTGGGTGATCGATATGGGCCCAGAAGGGGGCGATGGCGGCGGCGAGGTCGTCGGCGTTGGACCGCCGGAAGAGATCGCGCGGGCTGAGCGGAGCCATACCGGGCGCTTCCTGAAGGAGGTTCTGGCGCGACGGCCGGTCAAGGGACGCGTTGCCGCCGAGTAAACGAATGCCCGCATAGCTGCGCTGCACAATATCATCTCGCAATTGCGAGATAAGCCGCATATATTCCTCACATACGATGCTCAAGACATCGGTTAAGGGACGGATCGCCCGCAACATTCGGGAGCTCCACCATGGTACTCATCAGCCTTATTTCTGAACGTCTCCGCGCTTTCGCCGCCTATCGCCGCTACAAGGCCGAGCTCACCCAGCTCGACGACCGGTCGCTGGCCGACATGGGCTTCTCGCGCGGCGAGATCGATTTCATTGCCCGCAACGCGGCCAAAGACGCGTAAGCTCGCAATTGCAGCCGCTCGCCGGCGGGATGTGACTTGAACGCAGACGCGGGGAGGGCTAATCCCCCCGCATGTCCCATGCACCCATTCACATTGTCGGCGGCGGCCTCGCCGGTTCAGAAGCGGCTTGGCAGATCGCCAAAGCGGGCGTTCCCGTGGTTCTCCACGAGATGCGCCCGGTCCGCGGCACCGACGCGCACAAGACCGACAAGCTCGCTGAGCTCGTTTGCTCCAATTCTTTCCGCTCGGATGACGCCGCAACCAATGCGGTCGGCCTGCTGCACGCGGAAATGCGGCTCATGGGCTCGCTCATCATGGCCATGGGCGACGCAAACCAAGTGCCGGCCGGCGGTGCGCTCGCCGTTGACCGCGACGGCTTCGCAGATGCGGTCACCGCAGCGCTTGAGGCGCACCCGCTCATCACCATCGATCGTCAGGAAGTGACGGGCCTGCCGCCTGAGGAATGGGACAGCGTCATCATCGCGACAGGTCCCCTCACCTCGCCGGCACTCGCAAGCGCCATACAAGCGGTAAG
>JBAWYY010000509.1:0-2417 GCA_037143285.1 Alphaproteobacteria bacterium
CGGATGAATGCGATTGGAAATCCTGCCCTGCGCCGTGGGGGTGGGGAAAGGCATGGTCACCGCGGATTGGCCGCTCATCTCGCCCTCATCCACACCAAGGCCCGTTTCAGCGATCATTCAATCGAGGACGTGATCGCGACCGAAAACCGCCTTGCTGTCCGTTGGGCCGTCGATGTCACCGATGCCGAAACCGGCAGACAAGCGAGGCAGTCGGCGTTGGATATCATGCGGATCGAGAACGGCGAGATCGTCGATGTCATGCAGTTCGTTGATGTCGACCCTGTGTGAAAGTCGACCGAGTTCGACCGTGAGCGCCGAGACAAAGAAAAAGGGCGGCCCTAGGGACCGCCCTTTAAATTGCTGAGAACCTCGATCAGAACCGGACCTTGTCCTTGATCGCGTCTTTTGCGGCCTGATTGACGTTAGAGCCGGCCATGCGCCGCTCAAAATCAGCCCAGTTGGCAAAGCGGCCCTTGGCACGCTCGGTCAAGATCGCTTGCGCACGCGCCGGGCCGATCTGTGACAACGTCTCAAGCTCGGTTTGGGTCGCCGAATTCAGATTGACGAGCGCCGCTTGAGCCGCGGCGGGTGTTGCGGGGCGAGCGGGGGTAGCTGTTGCGGCCGGGGCCGCCGGCGCGGTCGGCGCTGCTGGCGCAGTTGCGGCCGGACGCTGCGGCGCCTGAGGAGCTGCGGGGGTCGTCGTTGTGGGTGTCGTTGCGGCGGGGCGCTGCTGCTGAGCCGGCGTCTGGCCGGTTTGCGGTGCAGCCGGCGCGGTCTGCGCAAGGACTTGACCCGCGAGCAAGACGGACATGGCGGTGGCGGTGGCGAGGCGGGAAAGGATCATCGTCGTTCCAGTTCCTGGTAGACCGGCCTTCTCCCTCCAAGACCTCGCAGGAAGGGCCGGTCGGCTCCCCGCATCAGGTGGCAACGCTTCTCGCGTTGTCGTGATTATCAAGCACGGAAAGCATGGCATGTTGTTGAGGGATTTGCATCATTTTCGTGATATCGCGTGAACCCGTCATGAATAGGGGCGTCATCAAACCTCCCATTCGTCTTGAGCGATTGATCGCTTCAGAATTCTGAATTGGTCGACGTTACGGCTGGCCGCTAAGGTTTCGCCAGAGTGAGGTCGCGCATGAACATCCTCTCCATTCAGTCTTGGGTCGCTTATGGCCATGTTGGCAATGCCTCGGCCGTATTCCCGATGCAGCGGCTCGGCCACGAGGTCTGGGCTGTGCACACCGTGCAGTTTTCCAACCACACCGGCTATGGCGCCTGGAAAGGGCGCGTCTTCGATGCGCCGATGGTGGAGGAACTGGTGGAGGGCATCGCCGATCGGGGGGTGCTCGGACAATGCGACGGTGTTCTCTCCGGCTATATGGGCTCGGCGGATATCGGCAATGCCATCCTCGGCGCTGTCGCGAAGGTTAGAGCGGCTAATCCGAACGCGCTCTATTGCTGCGATCCCGTTATTGGCGACGTGGATCGAGGGGTTTTCGTCCGACCTGGGATCCCGGAATTCATGCGCGACAAGGCGCTGCCGGCAGCCGACATCGTGACCCCCAATCAATTCGAGTTGGAATGGCTGGTGGGCTCACCGGTGAAGACCTTGGCGGAGGCGAAGTCTGCAATTGAGGCGATCCATCGCAAGGGGCCTCGAACGGTGTTGGTGACGAGCCTCTTGGTCGAGGACACGCCGGCGGATCAGATCGATCTCTTGGCTTCAGGGCCCGACGGCATGTTTCGGGTGCGCACCCCGCGTCTCCAGATCTCGGTCAATGGTGCCGGCGATGCGATCGCCGCCCTATTCTTTGTTCACGTTGCGACGAGCCACGATACCGGTTTCGCCGCATCGCGGGCCGCCTCCTCTGTCTATGGCCTATTGCGCAAAACGGCGGATGCGGGATCGCGCGAGATCCTCACAGTTGCCGCTCAAGATGAATTCGTCTCGCCATCGCGGCAATTTGCCGCCGAGCCGGTGTGAACTCTCGATCAACACGCAGAAGGACCCCTATGGCCCGTCGCTTCCACACCGTTGATGTGTTCACGACCAAGCAATTTGCCGGCAATCCGCTTGCCGTCGTGCATGATGCGGAGGGTCTCGACACCCAGGCCATGCAGGCCATCGCGCGCGAGTTCAATCTCTCGGAGACTGTTTTCGTGCTCCCGCAGACGACGCCTGGGCATCGCGCGGATATTCGCATCTTCACGCCGGGGGGCGAATTGCCTTTCGCCGGCCATCCGACTGTTGGCACGGCTGTCCTGCTCGCGTCCCTCGACGGGCTAGCACCGGGCCAATCCACTTCGTTTCTGTTAGGCGAGAAAGCGGGACCTGTGCCCTGCCGTGTCTCAAGGGACCAGGCCGGTACTTTTCACGCGACCTTCGATGCGCCGCGCTTGTCCGAGCCGGCGGGAGA
>JBAWYY010000510.1:0-2416 GCA_037143285.1 Alphaproteobacteria bacterium
AGGTCCGCCTTAATCGCCGCATTGCCGTCTCGCCGGGTAAAGGCGCCGGTGAGGAGGTTCTCCTCAATGGTGAGATGGCCGAAACAATGCCGGCCCTCCATCACCTGGATGCAGCCGCGCCGTACCAATTCGTTGGGGGAGAGGTGGTCGACCTGTTCGCCCTCAAACTCGATGGCGCCCTTGGTCACCTCGCCGCGCTCGGCGTGGAGAAGATTGGAAATCGCTTTCAACGTGGTGGTCTTGCCGGCCCCATTGGCGCCGAGGATCGCGACAATGCCGCCGCGCGGCACGGTGAGCGAGACGCCCTTCAGCACCAGGATGACGTGGTCATAGATGACCTCCACATTGTTCACGGTCAGGATCGCGTCCTGCGTGGCGGCTGTGGCGACAGGGGCTTGAGACGGGGTCATTGATGAAGGCTCCAACACACCACCCTCAGGGAGTGGAAAAGCGGGAGCCGCGCGGACGCGGCCCCCGATCGCGAGAAGTTAGATCAGGAGCGCTGATCGCAGGGCTCGGAACGAGCAGGCCAACCGGCATTGGAACCGGCATAGGCGCGGGCGGCTTCCTCAAGGAGAGGACGCACCAGCGCGCGGTCCGGCGCGATCCAGGGCGAAGCGCGCACCCACTTCGTGCCATCCCACTGCTGCATGAACGCGGCGTTATGGCCGTTATGGTCGTCGCAGCTGACCTTCATGGGAGCAGCGAAATCAGGCGCGCCCAATTCGGCCCAGCGGGCGGCGGTGATATCGAGCGCTTCGAGACCACGGCGCATATCCTCGCCGGTGATCACGCGCTTGCCCGTCAGGCGCTGCGCATTGCGGATCGCTTCGGCCAGAACCATGGCTTCATAGATGCCGCGATTATAGAGGCTCTCGCCGACCTTTTCTTTCGGCCCCAGCGACTGACCACGGTCCACCACGTGCTTGATGATGTCCTGGATCATCGGGAAGTTGGTGCCCACCTGATGCCAGGTCAGTGACAGGTAACCACGGCCTTCGGCGCCCGAGGGACGAGCATCGTCGTCACCACCGGCCCACCAGATGCCGATCACCTTGTCACGCGGGAAACCAGCGCGACCGGCTTCACGCACGGCGGTCGGGTTCATCGCGCCCCAGCCCTGGATCAGCACCCAGTCGGTGCGGTCACGGCGAATGGCAAGCCAGGTGGAGGCCTGGTTCTGCATTTCGGCCGGCGGCACCGGATAGAGCTTTAGGTTGAAGCCATATTGGCGCGCCATGGCTTCGAGCACCGGGATCGGCTCGCGGCCGAAGGGCGCATCGAGGAGGAGAAGGCCAACGGTCTTGCCGCGGAGCTTCTCAAGGCCACCCTCGCGCTGGGCGATATACTGGATCCAAACCGAGGCGCCGTCCCAATAGGTCGCCGGCGGATTGAACACCCAGGGGAAGGTGGAGCCGACGGCTGAGGCCGAGAGGCCATAAGCCATGGAGAAGATCGGGATCTTGTCCACATGAGCGCGCGGGATCGTCGCGAGAGACGCGCCCGTCGACCAGGGCACATAGACGATCGAGCCCTTGGCCTTGGCCTGTTCCCAGCACTCCACCGAGCGGCGGGTGTCATATTGGGTTTCGCACTCTTCAAGCGCGATGCGCACGCCGCCGATGCCGCCGTCACGGGCGTTCAGCATGGCGAAATAGTCGCGCCGACCATCGGCCAGCGGAATACCCGAACCGGAAAAGGCGCCGGTGCGATAAGTATTCGCGACGATGGTGAGCTGTTCTTGAGCTGAAACCGAAGTGGGCGCGAAGGCGCCGATCGCGGTTGCGGCAAGCGCCGCAAAGGTAGTGGCTGTCCATTTCATCGGCGGGGTCCTCCCTTGGGCCGTTTTCGTCGAGAAGAGCCGGACGTTGGTCGCCCGATCATTGGTGTCATTGGGGTGGTCAGCCGAGCCCTAATGGGGGAACGGCCAGACCCGAAGCTTCTGTTTCGTGATCTGCCAGAGCCTGGCGAGCCCGTGCGGTTCAACGATCAGCAGAAAGATGGTCAGCGCGCCGATCACCATGACGACGATCTTCTCAGCGATCGCCCCCGTGATGGCGGAAAAACCCGCGCCAACAAAAGGTAACACAAGATAGAGGATCGCCGGCACGACGATCACAGCGGCAAGCGCCGCCATACTCCGTTGCTCCGCGCGGAGCCCGCTATGGGTCCAGGCCACCGCTGCGCCAAGCGCCGCAAAGACGATCGACATCACGAGCCAGCCCCAAACGCCGCCGAGCCAGACGCCGATGGTGGGCGCGGCGAATTTCAAGATCGTCGGCAACGCGACAATGAAGGCTGCGCCAAAGAACGAGCCGATCATCGAGCCGAGCCCGCCGATGATCACCGCAAAGAGGATGAGGAAGGACAAGCGGATGGCAAATTCGGTGCCCGCTTCGGCGCCACCCAAATAGAT
>JBAWYY010000511.1:0-2413 GCA_037143285.1 Alphaproteobacteria bacterium
CACGGCCCAGGACCCACCTCCATGAACAGCAGCAGCAGCACGAAGATGACGGCACGCCTGGGCATCGAAGCAGTCGCGGCCACTTGAAAGCCGCTTTGCGCTGGAAAAGGCGGTTGCGACCTATACGACCCGCTATGCCATCGGCGAAGTGCCGCGCCCGCCCCATTGGACCGGTTTTCGCATCAAGCCGGTCTCGATCGAGTTCTGGAAAGACGGCGCGTTCCGCCTTCATGATCGCGTGATTTTTACCCGCCCAAGCCCGTCCGATCTCTGGGCCGAACGGACCAGGCTCTATCCGTGACACCTTGTCCCTGATTGCGCGCGCGGCCTGCGCGTGACAGGAGGGGGCCACCCATTTCAGACTGTCGATTGAGATCATGCCGCAGCGCCTTGATACCCGCGATGCCGCTTTCGAAGCGGACTTCACCCGCCTCCTCGGCCAGAAGCGCGAGTCATCGCCTGAGGTGAGCGCAGTCGTTGCCGCCATCGGCGCGGATGTGATCGCGCGCGGCGATGCGGCCGTGATCGACTATACCGCCCGCTTCGACCGGCTGACTCTGACCGCTGATAGCATGCGGATCTCGCGCGACGAGATCACGGCAGCGATTGCTGCGGCAGGCCCTCGTGCACTTGAAGCGCTGCGCTTCGCCGCCGGCCGCATCCGCTCGCATCACGAGCGCCAGCGCCCGAAAGACGATCACTATGTCGACGCGCTCGGCGTCGAACTCGGCTCGCGTTGGACCGCCATCGACGCGGTCGGGCTGTATGTGCCGGGCGGCACGGCAGCCTATCCCTCGTCGGTGCTGATGAATGCGATCCCCGCTAAGGTCGCCGGCTGCAAGCGCCTCGTGATGGTGGTGCCCTCGCCCGACGGCATCCTCAACCCCTTGGTGCTCGCGGCCGCCGATCTTGCCGGCGTCGATGAGATCTATCGCATTGGCGGCGCCCAGGCGGTCTTTGCGCTCGCCCATGGCACGGCGATGATTGCCCCGGTCGCCAAGATCGTCGGCCCCGGCAATGCCTATGTGGCGGCCGCCAAGCGCCAGGTCTTCGGCATGGTCGGCATCGACATGATCGCCGGCCCCTCCGAGGTCCTGGTGATCGCGGATGAGAGCGCCAATCCCGAATGGCTTGCGGCCGATCTCCTCGCCCAGGCCGAACATGACACGGCCGCGCAGTCGCTCCTCATCACGCAAAGCCCCGCGCTCGCCGACGCCGTGGTTTCGGCGGTCGAGGGTCAGCTCAAGACCTTGCCGCGTGCCGACATCGCGAGCGCCAGTTGGCGCGATCATGGCGCTGTCATCCTCGTGCGCGACCTCAACGAAGCGGTTGCTCTGGCCGACCGCATCGCGGCCGAGCATCTCGAAATCGTCACGGACCAGCCGGAAGCCCTTGCCGCTCGCATCACCCATGCCGGCGCGATGTTCTTAGGGCCCCACACGCCCGAGGCCATCGGCGACTATGTTGGCGGCTCCAACCACGTGCTGCCGACTGCGCGCTCAGCTCGCTTCACCTCTGGCCTTGGCGTTCTCGACTTCATGAAGCGCACCTCGATCTTGAAATGCGGGCCGGAGCAATTGCGTGCGCTCGGGCCTGCGGCCATCGCGCTCGGCGAGGCGGAGGGTCTTGGCGCGCACGCAAAGTCGGTCGCGATCCGCCTCAACTTGGGGTAAGCCGGGTCTTAGAGCCCGTGATGATCGACCTGAACGAAGAGGGACCGTTCGTGACCGCCGCCAAGCCCACAAGGCGTCTCATCGCTGTGAACCTGGACGAGGCGTCGATCGGCCGATCTTCGCCCGATATCGAGCACGAGCGGGCCATCGCGATCTATGATCTCTTGGAGGACAATGTCTTCGGCCCCGCAGGCTTCGAGGGCGACGGCCCCTTCGTCCTCAACATTTCGCTCCACGAGCAGAAGCTTGCCTTCGATGTGCGCCATCAGGATGGCCGGCCGATCATCACGCATATCCTGTCGATGACGCCGTTCCGCCGGATCGTGAAGGACTATTTCATGATCTGCGACAGCTATTATGAGGCGATCCGCACAGCCTCGCCCTCGCAGATCGAGACCATCGATATGGCGCGGCGCGGCCTGCACAATGAAGGGTCGGAAACGCTGACCGAGCGGCTCAAGGACAAGCTGGAGTTTGATTTCGACACGGCGCGCCGGCTGTTCACGCTGATCTCCGTCCTGCATTGGAAGGGATGAGCGGGTGTCGGACCGCAGGCAGAATCCTCAAGCCGTTCTGTTCGCCTGCGGCATGAACCAAGTCCGCTCGCCCATGGCGGCGGCCATCATGAAGCACTTTTTCGGCCGCACCGTATTTGTCGAAAGCGCCGGTGTGCGGAAGGGCGAGCACGACCCCTTCGTCGACGCTGTCATGGACGAACTCGGCATCGACACCAAAAAGGC
>JBAWYY010000512.1:0-2391 GCA_037143285.1 Alphaproteobacteria bacterium
CGGTCGCGGTGGCAAGGCCACCGAAGCGACGGTTGCGGCTGCGATAATCGGCCAATGCTTCCATCAGCGCTTCGCGACCGTAATCGGGCCAATAGATTGGCTGGAACACCAGTTCCGCATAGGCCGCCTGCCACAACAGGAAGTTCGACAGGCGAAGCTCGCCGGAGGTGCGGATGACGAGATCGGGGTGCGGCAGGCCCGCAGTCCACAGCCGCTCCTCGATAACAGCCTGATCGATGGCGTCAGGCGTGATCCGGCCGGCGGCGACGTCTTCCGCGATGGAACGGACAGCACCAAGCATTTCCTGGCGCGAACCATAGTTGAACGCGATCACCAAGCGCTGGCCGTCATTGCGGGCGGTCAACACTTCGGCCTCGGTGACGAGACGCAGCACGTCGGGCGCCAAGCCCTCGCGTTCGCCGGCGATGATCACCCGAACGCCGGCTTCATGGAGTTCTGCGAGGTCATTGCGGATAAAGCGCTTCAAGAGCCCCATCAGCGCCTGAACTTCGGGCTCGGGCCGGCTCCAGTTCTCCATGGAGAACGAATAGACGGTGACAACTTCGATGCCGATTTCGCGTGCGGCGCGTAACGTCCGGCGCAGCGCCTCAACCCCGCGGCGATGGCCCTCAACCCGTGGAAGGCCGCGCGAGGCCGCCCAGCGCCCATTGCCGTCCATGATAAACGCCACGTGGCGCGGGAGCCCTGTCAGGTTCCCCTCCCCCAATTTGACGTCCTTATGGTCCATGCGGCGCCCCCGGGCTCAAAGCCGATCTCCGTTTCCGGTGGTCAGACCGTCATGATCTCTTTTTCTTTGGCCGACAGGAGCTGATCGATCTCAGCAATATGCTTGTCGGTTTCCTTCTGAACGAGATCTGAAGAGCGGGCGCTCTCATCCTCGCTCATGGTATGGTCTTTCTCTTTGGCTTTGAGCACATCCATGCCATCGCGGCGCACATGGCGAACCGCCACGCGCGCACCTTCAGCATATTTATGCGCGACCTTGACCATATCCTTACGCCGATCCTGCGTGAGCTCGGGGATGCGCAAGCGGATCACCTGACCCTCAGTCTGCGGATTAAGACCGAGGCTCGATTCCCGGATCGCCTTCTCAACCGCTGCCGTCATCGACCGGTCCCAGACCTGAACCGAGAGAAGCCGTGGCTCAGGCACGGAGACGGTTGCGACCTGGTTCACATGCATGGTCTGGCCATAGGCCTCAACAATGATGGGGTCGAGCAGATTGGGCGACGCACGGCCCGTGCGCAGCGTACCAAGTTCATTCTTGAAGCTTGCCAACGCGCCCTGCATGCGGCGGCGGATGTCGGCAATGTCGAAAGTCGGGGATGCCATGTCATGGCCTCGTTGGGCAAAGTGGCGCGCGCCTTAAGGCTCGACCACCGTGAAACGACCTGATCCCGCCAGCACCGTGCTGATGGGATTGGGTCCGTGGAGGGAGAACACGATTATGGGGAGTCGGTTCTCACGGGCAAGGGCGAAGGCTGCGGTATCCATAACCTTCAGGTCTCGGCTAATGGCTTCCGCATGGCTTATCCGCTCGAAGCGGGTTGCGGAAGGGTCAACCTTCGGGTCCGCGCTATAAACGCCGTCCACATTGGTTCCCTTCAACAGCACATCGCAGTTGAGTTCAATGGCTCGGATGGCGCTCGTCGTATCGGTGGTGACCAAGGGAATGCCCGTGCCGCCGCCAAGCACTACGATCTTGCCTGCCGCCAAATGGCCGAGCGCGTCCCGCGCCGTATAGGTATCGAGCGCTTCCGGGGCAGGTTCCGCTGAGAGCGCGACCGCCGGGTGGCCCAAGCGGTTCAATTGGCCGGTGAGCGCAATGGCGTTCATCACCGTCGCAAGGCGGCCGATCGTGTCCGCATCAACACGGCTGAGCCCGATGCCGGCGATCTGCTTGCCGCGAAAAATATTGCCGCCGCCCACCACGGCCACGATCTCTGTGCCGGCCTTTGCCGCCGCGATCAGGTCCTCGGCGACCGCCTTGATAGTCACGGGATCAAAGCCAAAATCTTCGTCGCCGCACAGCGCCTCTCCGGACACCTTCACCAGCGCGCGCTTGGCTAGCCGTGCGGCCATAGAAATCTCCTCGACTCAATGCAAAACGACGAGAGCGAGGGTTTATCCGAAGCAGCGCCACGTGCAAAGGCTGCGCAACTTGCTGGCTCATCTGCGCATAAAGTTGGCGTGATTGAGGGCCACACTCTGGACAAACCGGGGGAGAGGCGGAAACCTGCGCCCTCGCCATCCCGATCAGGATTTTGCGACGAGGCCCCGATGAAACCCTATCTCCTCCGATTCCATCGCTGGATCACCCTCGTCTTCGCGCTTCCGCTTGGCGTCCTCATCATAACGGGATTGATCCTG
>JBAWYY010000513.1:0-2389 GCA_037143285.1 Alphaproteobacteria bacterium
GAACCGCCCCTCGCCTTGGCGCAAGCCAAGGCATCGGGCCGTTTCCGGTCATTTTTACTCCCGAAGCCCATCAAAACGCTCAACCTTTATGAGTTTACGTCCTAGGCCTTGTGATGGTGATGGGGACGCCTGCAGGCTTTGAGCGCTCGACCATGGCGACCACGTCGGTCTCGGCCGCCGCCAAAAGGCTCACTTCCTTCGCTCGAAGGACGAGGCGGGTGTAAAAACCCTTCTCGTTCATCATCGGATAGGAGCCCATGATGACGCCGGGGTGGCGCTTGGCGATCGCGCCATATTCGGTGCCGATGTCGCCCTCCTTCAGGCCCATGGCTTCGATGGTGAGCTGCATCATTTTGGCGCCGGTCTTGAGCCGGGGCGTCACCTGATCGAGCATCGCCTGCATGATCGAGGGCACGCCCGCCATGGTGATGACATTGCCGATCATGAAACCCGGCGCCTTCGACACCGGATTTTCGACGAGATCGGCGCCATGGGGGATGCGTGCCATGCGCCTGCGGGCCTCATTCAGGTCTTCCGGCTTGATCCGCTCAAGGAGCATGGCGATGGCGCGCGGGTCTTCCGAGATGCCGACGCCGAAAGCCTTGGCGATACAGTCGGCGGTGATGTCGTCATGGGTCGGCCCGATGCCGCCGGTGGTAAAGACATAGGAATAGCGGGCACGGAGCGCATTCAGCGCGGTGACGATTTCGTCCTCGTCGTCCGGCACGACGCGCACTTCCTTCGGGTCGATGCCGATCGCGGTCAGATATTCCGCGATATAGCCGATGTTCTTATCTTTGGTGCGCCCGGAGAGAATTTCATCGCCAATGACGAGGATGGCGGCGGTGATATTGTCGGTCATGGCACACTCCGGATGAATTCGTCGCTCTCATTTACCCCTGAGGTTGGTTCCTTGATAGGGCGGGGGTGGAATATCCATGTGCGCCCGACGCAGGGCGGCAGACCAGCGCTCGCGCAAATCGTGGAAATAGGCCTCGCCCGGCTCAATGCGGTAATTGGTCTCGGCCCGGCACATATCGCGGTCGAAGATGGCGATGTCGATGGGCATGCCGACGGCCAAGTTTGAGCGCATGGTTGAGTCCATGGAAATGAGCCCGATCTTCAAGGCGTCATTCAAGGACGTATCGAACTTGATGGCGCGGTCGAGGATCGGCTTGCCATATTTGTGCTCGCCGATCTGCAGATAGGGCGTGTCGACGGTGCATTCGATGAAATTGCCGGCCGCATAGATCATGAAGAGGCGCAGACGCCTTTGGCTGATCTGGCCGCCGAACAGGAAGCTCGCCTCAAAGCGCACGCCGTCCTGTTCAAGCCCCGGTCCATCCATGGCGCGCACCCGGCGCACCGCCTTGCCCACGCGCTGCGCCGCCTGAAACATGGTCGGCGCGTTCATGATGGTTTCGATCTCGCCGGTTTCCTCGTTCTTCATGCCCTCAGACAAGAAGCCGAGAACCGACTGGGTGATGGAGAGATTGCCGGCGGACGCGAGCGCCATGGCCCGCTCGCCGGGGTTCTCGAACACCTGAAGTTTGCGAAAAGTCGAGACGTTATCAAGGCCGGCATTGGTGCGGGTATCGGCGATCATGACCAAGCCATCACGCACAAGGATCCCGCAACAATAGGTCATTGACTTACTCACGCTGCCTTAAAGTTTGGCACATAGCCGGCTGGTCGAGCCCGCGCAATCCGAGTGACACCTCGGATCGGACCAAAGAGTGAGCCAAAGTGCGGCTGGTTACCGGATTTTCACCATAACTATGCTTTGACGCAGCGACAATTGCCGCTAGCGTCGTGGCAATCGTTGGGGTCTGGCACTTGCCCTGCATGAGCCTCATTCCAACGGGACGGACGTGGAGAAAGAGCCTATGGCGTTGGGGCCAGTTGCATTCGACGAGATGAACCTTCCCGGGGGGGTGCCTCGCGACGCCTATGCCAAGCTCCACGAGTGGTTGAAGCAGGTTCCGCCCGGTCTTCTCGCGACCCGTTCGAAAGAGGCGGAGGCCATGTTCCGCCG
This sequence comes from Alphaproteobacteria bacterium, assembly GCA_037143285.1. Taxonomy (GTDB): domain Bacteria; phylum Pseudomonadota; class Alphaproteobacteria; order Rhizobiales; family Phreatobacteraceae; genus Phreatobacter. The sequence goes on from JBAWYY010000513.1 coordinate 2,036, forward strand.
GATCGGCATTACCTTCGCCGTTTATGGCGATGCGGCGGCCACCGAACGGCTCATCCCCTTCGATGTGATCCCGCGCATCTTGAACGCGGCGGAATGGTCGCTGCTGTCCAAAGGGCTTGAGCAGCGGGTTAAAGCCATCAATGCCTTTTTGGGCGATGTTTATTTCAAGCGCGATGTCCTGCGCGCCGGTATCGTGCCGGAGGACCTCGTCTATCGAAACCCAGCCTTCCGGCCTGAGATGAACCAGCAGGCCGTGCCCCACGGTCTCTATGTGATGATCGCCGGCATCGACATCGTCCGCGTCGACGGCGACACTTTCTATGTGCTGGAAGACAATGCCCGCACACCCTCCGG
>JBAWYY010000514.1:0-2380 GCA_037143285.1 Alphaproteobacteria bacterium
TTCGCCCGCTGTGCCTTGGAACAGGGCCGAGGTGAAGATCATGTCCTCTGGCGCGCCACAGTGGCGATAGCTGAGGTTCATGGCCGCAAGATCGAGGCGGGTCAGCGTACCGTCGCGGCGAATGCCGCGCGCTTCCACCAGGATGTCTTTGACCTCGCCGCCATAGGCGCCGCCATTCATGCGCAGCGCGCCGCCGATGGCACCGGGAATGCCGCGCAGGAAGGTGAAGCCGGCAATGCCTGCTTCCGCCGCCGCGCGGGCGACTTTGACATCGGGCGCGCCGGCGCCGGCCCTGACGCGATGGCCGTCCAAGACCTCCACATCGGCAAAGCCCTTGCCGAGGCGGATGACGACACCGGGAAGTCCGCCGTCGCGCACCAAGAGGTTGGAGCCCAGCCCCACCGGCATGACAGGCCAATCGACGGGGATGTGCCGCAGGAACTGCATGAGGTCGAGTTCGCCTGCCGGCTCGAACAAGAGCTGCGCCGGTCCGCCCGAGCGAAACCACGTGAAGGGCTTCATCGAAGCATTGGCGGTGAGCGTGCCGGCAAGGCCCGGGACCAGCGCGCGAACGATGGGGGTCAGATCTTCAAACATGGGGCTGTGTCAGCCCTGTCGATGGCTTAAGCATGACCGCCCTGCCCGCTTGTCACGTGCCGCTGGCGAGCTTTTCCAACTCACCCGGCAGCGCATAGGCCCATTGGGTAATGTTGCCGGCGCCGAGGCAGATCACATAGTCGCCGGGTTTCGCGAGGCCTGCGACGAGGCCGGCCAACTGATGCGGGCCGTCCAACGCCATGACAGACTTATGGCCGCGAACGCGCAATCCCGAGATCAGATCGTCGCGCGAGGCGCCGGGGATCGGCTGTTCGCCGGCGGCATAGATATCGGCGACGATCACGTGGTCGGCGTCGTTGAAGCAGGTGCAAAACTCGTTGAACAGCGAGGCAAGCCGCGTGTAGCGATGGGGCTGGACGATGGCGATAACTTGCTTGTCGGTTGAGGCGCGCGCCGCCTTCAGAACCGCTGCGATTTCCACGGGGTGATGGCCGTAGTCGTCGAAGATGGTGGCGCCGTTCCATTCGCCCGTGCGGGTGAAGCGGCGCTTGACGCCGCCGAAGCCTGCGAGCGCCTTGCGGATCTGTGGTGCCGCCATGCCAAGCTCGCGGGCGACCGCGATGGCGGCCGTCGCGTTCAGCGCATTGTGACGGCCGGGCATGGGCAGCACGAGATCCTCGATCTCTTCGATCAGCGCGCCGGTGCGATCGCGGAATTGGATCGTGAATTTGCAGCGGCCACCGGTGAGATCGACATTCATCAGCCGCACATCGGCCTGAGGGTTCTCGCCATAGGTGACGACGCGGCGATCAGCGACCGCACCCACCATGTCCTGGACGACCGGGTGGTCGATGCACATCACCGCAAAGCCGTAGAACGGGATGTTCTCGACGAAGGAGCGGAAGGCCTCTTTCGCCTTATCGAAGGTGCCGTAATGGTCGAGATGTTCCGGATCGATATTGGTGACGATGGCGACATCGGCGGGAAGCTTCAGGAACGAGCCGTCGCTCTCATCAGCCTCCACCACCATCCAATTGCCGGCGCCGAGCCGCGCATTGGTGCCGAGCGCATTGATGATCCCGCCATTGACGATGGTCGGGTCGAAGCCGCCGGCATCAAGAAGCGTTGAGACCATGGAGGTCGTGGTGGTCTTGCCATGGGTACCGGCAATGGCCACGCAGGACTTCAACCGCATCAGTTCGGCGAGCATTTCGGCCCGGCGGACGACGGGAATACGCCGTTCGCGCGCGGCGACAAGCTCAGGATTGTCGCGCTTGATGGCGGTTGAAACGACGACCACCTCGGCCGCCGCCAGGTTCTCGCGGGCGTGACCGATGGTGATGGTCGCGCCACGGTCCTTCAGCCGCTTGATTGTATAGCCCTCGGCGGCATCCGATCCCTGCACCTTGTAGCCAAGGTTCAATAGCACTTCGGCAATCCCGGACATGCCGATGCCGCCAATGCCGATGAAATGAATGGGACCAATGTCGCGAGGCAGTTTCATGAGGGGCCTTCTAGCGCAAGAATGAAACGGGGTCAGGAAAAAACGGGCGGGTTTAAGCGAGGCCTGCGGTGGCCATCACGAGATCGGCGAGGCGATCGGCGGCATCGGCGCGCCCCTGCTCTTTGGCATTCGCCGCGGCGGTGATGAGCGGGGTCGGATTGTTGAGCGTGCGGGTCAACTCCTCGGCAAGCCAGGCCGAGGTGAAATCGGCTTGTTTCACCACAGTCGCGGCCATGGCGGAGGCAAGCGTCGCCGCATTCATCAGCTGGTCGTTATCAAGCGCATGGGGAAGCGGCACCAGGATCGAAGGGCGGCCGA
>JBAWYY010000515.1:0-2369 GCA_037143285.1 Alphaproteobacteria bacterium
CGGGCCAAGAACTTCGCCGAATCTGACCGTATTCGTGACGAATTGCTGGCGAAGGGCATCCAGTTGAAAGACGGCAAGGACCCTGTGACGGGCGAACCCATCACCACCTGGGAGATGAAGCGATGACTGCGACCGCTCTCCTCACCGGCGGCTGCCAATGCGGCGCCGTGCGCTTTGCCTGCGAGAGCCTGGGCCGGGCCTCCATCTGCCATTGCCGCATGTGCCAGAAGGCGCTGGGCAGCTATTTCGGCCCGTTCGTGACGGCCCATGGGGTGACCTGGACCCGGGGCGAGCCCACCTATTTCCGCAGTTCCAACATCGTCCGTCGCGGTTTTTGCTCGACCTGCGGCACGCCCTTGACCTTTGAGCCCGATGGCGGCGCGGTGGACATCGCGCTCGGGACTTTTGATGAACCGCAAGGCATCGAGCCTGTCTTGCAGCTCGATGCCCCCTCGCGCATTCGCTCTTTCGACCATCTGGCGAGCCTGCCGCCATTGCCGGCCGAAGATGTCGCGCGGTTTGAGGAGCGCTTCGGGCGCGTGGTGTCGTTCCAGCATCCCGATCACGACACGGCCGAGTGGCCTCCCACCGCGCCGAGACCCACCCCATGACCGAACGACTCTATCTCTTCGACACCACTTTGCGCGACGGCAATCAGACCACGGGGGTCGATTTTTCCGTCGCCGACAAGATCAAGATCGCCGGCATGCTAGACGATCTCGGCATCGATTATGTCGAGGGCGGCTATCCCGGCGCCAATCGCACCGATGACGAGTTTTTCGCCCATCCGCGCGGCCTGAAACGGGCTGTGATGACCGCCTTCGGCATGACCAAGCGGGCCGGTCGGTCCGCGGCCAATGATCCCGGCGTCGCAGCCCTCGTTGCGGCCGAAGCCGGTGCCATTTGCTTTGTCGCCAAAGCCTGGGATTTCCATGTCCATGAGGCGCTGGGCTGCACGCTGGATGAAAACCTCGAGGGCATTACCGATTCCGTCCGCCATGCGGCCGCAGCCGGTCGTGAAGTTCTGGTCGATTGTGAGCACTTCTTCGATGGCTACAAAGCCAATCCGTCCTATGCGCTCGCCTGCGCCCGTTCAGCGCTTGAGGCTGGCGCCCGTTGGGTCGTGCTGTGCGACACCAATGGCGGCACGCTGCCTGAGGAGGTTGAGGCCATCGTCACCGAGGTTGCCCGCCACGTGCCGGGTGAAAAGCTTGGCATTCACGCCCATGACGATACGGGCCAGGCGGTGGCCAATACGCTTGCAGCCATTCGCGCCGGCGCGCGCCATCTCCAGGGTACCCTCAATGGGCTAGGCGAGCGCTGCGGCAATGCCAATCTCACCACCCTCATCCCGACGCTCCTTTTGAAGCCGGCCTATGCGGAGAGGTTCACTATTGGCGTATCGGTCGAAAAGCTTGCCGGGCTCACCAAGATTTCTCGCTCGCTCGATGAACTGTTGAACCGCGCCCCGAACCGTCACGCGCCCTATGTCGGTTCGTCCGCCTTTGCCACCAAGGCGGGGATCCATGCCTCCGCTGTGATGAAGGATCCGGCGACTTACGAGCATGTGCCGCCTGATCGGGTCGGCAACGTCCGGCGATTGCTGGTCTCTGAGCAGGCCGGCAAATCGAACGTGCTGGCCGAACTCGACCGCCTCGGCATCGCCTTGAAAAAGGATGATCCGCGGGTCGCGCGCCTCTTGGATGAGGTGAAAGAGCGCGAGAGCCTCGGCTATTCCTATGAGGGGGCTGACGCCTCGTTTTACCTGCTGGCCAAGCGAATGCTGGGCGAAGTGCCGACGTTCTTCGAGGTCGAGCGGTTCAAGGTCAATGTGGAGCGCCGCTGGAACGCAGTCGGCAAGCTCGTCACCTTCTCCGAGGCGATCGTGAAGGTCCGGGTCGGCGACGATGTTCTCATTTCCGCAGCCGAGGGCAACGGCCCGGTCAACGCGCTTGATGCGGCCCTTCGCAAGGACCTCGGCCGCTATCAGCGCTTCATCGAAGATCTGGAACTGACCGACTACCGCGTCCGAATCCTCAATGGCGGCACGGGCGCTGTGACCCGGGTTCTCATCGAGAGCAGGGATGGTACCGGCGAAAACTGGACGACCGTGGGGGTCAGCGCCAACATCATCGATGCGAGCTTCCAAGCGCTCACCGACAGCATCACCTATAAGCTGGTGAAAGAGGGCGTCGGCTCCTAGCGAGCCCTCACATCTTGCCGATCAGCACCGGGTCGCTCTCTGCCGACAAGGCGCCTTCTGGGAGGTCTTTGACAGCGGCCACCATGGTCGGGACGATCTGAGAGACCGCATCCACCACGTGGTAGCGAACGGACAGTTCCGGCCGAATGAAGCCCTCCTCACGCAT
>JBAWYY010000516.1:0-2368 GCA_037143285.1 Alphaproteobacteria bacterium
GAGGCCGATCGGCGCATCCTCGGGACGGTTCTTCTCGGCGGGAACATAGCCCTTGCCCGTATTGACCGTGAACTCCATGCGGATCGCTGCACCCTCGTCGAGCGTGCAGATCACCAGGTCGGGGTTCAAAATCTCAACATCGCCGACGGTCTGAATATCCCCGGCAGTCACGATGCCCGGACCATCCTTGCGCACAACCATGCGCTTGGGGCCCTCACCCTGCATCTTGATGCCGATTTCCTTGATGTTCAGGACGATGTCGGTGACATCTTCGCGAACGCCGGGAATGGACGAGAATTCATGCAGGACCCCGTCGATCTGGATCGACGACACCGCAGCACCCTGAAGCGATGACAGGAGCACGCGGCGAAGCGCATTGCCCAAGGTCACGCCAAAGCCACGCTCGAGCGGCTCGGCGACTGCAGTTGCGATGCGCTTCGGATCCTCGCCGGGAGAAACCTGAAGCTTCTCGGGCTTAATGAGTTCCTGCCAGTTCTTTTGAATAACGTGTGACAACCTTCGCTCTTTCGGTCAGGCTACTGTCTCGTCCCCTGCAGGACCTTGGCAGCCTCGGAGCCCCGTGGGGGCCATGAAGATCTAACGGTGGTCCGCAGGCCCACCATGGATCTTGCGAAAATCCAAATCTTAGACGCGACGACGCTTACGCGGGCGGCAGCCGTTGTGCGGGATCGGCGTGACATCGCGGATCGAGGTCACGGTGAAGCCCGAAGCCTGCAACGCACGGAGCGCCGATTCACGGCCCGAACCAGGACCGGACACTTCAACCTCAACCAACCGCATGCCATGTTCGGCGGCCTTGCGCGCGGCATCTTCTGCGGCGACCTGAGCGGCGAACGGGGTCGACTTACGCGAACCCTTGAAGCCCATCGTGCCGGACGACGACCAAGCAATGGTGTTGCCCTGAGCGTCCGTGATGGTGATCATGGTGTTGTTGAAAGAGGCATTCACGTGAACAACGCCGGAGGCGATGTTTTTGCGTTCGCGACGGCGAACGCGTGTGGCTTCTTTGGCCATATCTCAGTCCTTGTCCTTCAAGCGCGCCCGTAATGCCAGGCGCTCGGGAGATGGTCGACGCCGCCGAGGCAGCGCCGCCCACGATTACTTCTTTTTGCCGGCGATCGGCTTCGACGGACCCTTGCGGGTACGCGCATTGGTATGGGTCCGCTGGCCGTGAACCGGCAGGCCCTTGCGGTGACGGAGGCCGCGATAGCAGCCGAGATCCATCAAGCGCTTGATATTGGTCGAGACCTCACGACGAAGGTCACCTTCCACGAGATAGTCGCGGTCGATCACTTCGCGGATCTGCAGAACTTCCTGGTCCGTCAACTGGTTGACGCGCCGCTCATCGGCGATGCTCACCTTGGAGCAGATTTCGCCAGCATATTTCGCGCCAATGCCGTGAATATACTGAAGCGCGATCACAACGCGCTTATTGGTCGGGATGTTGACACCCGCAATACGAGCCATTCTCGTCTCCATGTGGGCGTGATCAAGTCACGCTTTAAGTGTGAACCAAGCATCCGGTGGAGGCCGGCCTTTGCCAGGCTCCGGGCAAAAGACGAGGTCCGCGCCAGAGCGCTTATCAACCGTCCCTTGTCAGGAAAGAGGGGGTCGCATAGCGGCTCCACGACCCCGCGTCAAGCACCTTCGCAAAAAGAAAGGCGAATGGAGCTTAACTCGCGATAATCCTAGCAATTTCTGAGGTGACCACGTCCATCGGCGCCATGCCGTCGACGAGATCAAGCGAATGGCGCTCAGCGTAGTAGGCTGACACCGGTGCAGTTTGCGCCCGATAGGCATCAAGTCGAATCTTCAGGGCGTCCGGATTGTCATCGGGGCGAACAGGTTCACCACGTGCGGTCATTTCAGCCACTCGTGTCTCGATGCGCTTCATAAGAACCGCTTCGTCGACCTTAAGCTCAATCACATGGTCAAGGGCGGTACCCTTGGCGAGCAACATCGCATCGAGTGCTGCTGCTTGCGCGACCGTGCGTGGGAAGCCGTCGAGAATGAATCCCTTGATGCAATCGGGTTCTTCGATGCGGTCTGCGATAATGCCGACAACGACTGCGTCGGGGACCAATTCTCCCCGCGCCATGATGTCCTTGGCCTGAAGGCCAACGGGAGTGCCGGCTTTCACCGCTGCCCGCAACATGTCGCCCGTCTACAATTGTACCAGCCCGTGGCTTTCCACAAGCCTCAGCGCCTGGGTCCCCTTCCCCTCCCCGGGGGGCTCCCGAGCGATGGCCGGGGGGTGGGGGCCTTTCTGGGGGGGGGCCCAAGCGCCCTTTCGGCGGGGGGGGGGGTTCAAAGCCAGCCGCGAGGCCGCACGGCGGCGCAGCGCTGC
>JBAWYY010000517.1:0-2358 GCA_037143285.1 Alphaproteobacteria bacterium
ACCTCATCGATGCGCGAGGTGGCGCCTGTAGACGTCTCGTTGTGAACGACGCAGACCGCCTTAAATTTATGCTCTTTATCATCGCGGAGCGCGGCCTCAATCGCCGCCACATCGGCACCGCTTCGCCAGTCCGAGCCAATGAATGTCGGCTCAATGCCGAGCTTGCCCGCCATCGTCTTCCAGAGCGTCGCAAAATGGCCGGTCTCCACCATGAGAACTTTGTCGCCGGGGGAAAGCGTATTGGCGAGTGCTGCTTCCCAGGCTCCCGTGCCGGATGCCGGATAGATGATGACATGGCTCTTCGTTTTGAAGATCGACTTCATGCCTTCAAGCACCCGGAGCCCCAACCGCCCGAACTCGGGGCCGCGGTGGTCGATGGTCGGCATTGCGATCGCGCGCAGGATCCGATCGGGAACCGGGGTCGGTCCGGGGATCTGTAGGAAATGGCGGCCGGCGACGCGGGGAGCATTTTGGGTCATGGGGAAGTCCTTGGGCGTGAGGCCGATGATACCGACCCTCTTGCCATTTTGAATAATGAATGCAAAATTCAAGTCAAGAGTTTTATCCGCTCCCCCACGCGAAAGAGACGCATGACAGCAGCACTTGAACGGCGATTAGCGACGGAAATCGGCGGGGATGCGCTTTTCGATCACGCTTCGCGCGGGCGCTATGCCACCGATGCCTCGATCTACCAGATCATGCCGCTCGGCGCCGTCGTCCCTCGCACCATGGATGAGGCGGTCCGCACACTGGCCATCGCCCGCGACGAGGGCGTGACCGTCCTGCCGCGCGGCGGCGGCACTTCCCAATGCGGGCAGACGGTGAACTCATCGCTTGTCGTCGATTGCTCCAAGCACCTCACCCGCATCCTCGATCTCGACGTTGCCGGCCGTAAGGTCCGCGTCGAGCCCGGCATCGTGCTCGACGACCTGAACCGGCAGCTGAAAAAGCACGGGCTCTGGTTCCCCGTCGATGTCTCCACCGCCTCGCGCGCGACCATCGGCGGCATGACCGCCAATAATTCCTGCGGTGGCCGCTCGCTGCGCTATGGCACCATGCGCGACAATGTCATCGCGGTTGAGGCGGTCACCGCGGACGGCACACGCCGCTGGTTCGGCGAAAATCAGTCCCAAACTGCGCTCGATTCAACGCTTCTCGCCATTGGCGCGCGTGAGGCGGACGAGATCGCCGCGCGCTTCCCGACCGTACAGCGCCGCGTCGGCGGCTATAATCTCGACGCGCTGACCCCGCGCAATGCGCCCAACAATCTCGCCCATGTGCTGGTCGGTTCAGAGGGCACGCTCGCCTTCACCACCGCCGTCGACTTGACGCTTTGGCCGTTTTTGGGCCCAAAAGTCTTCGGCGTTTGCCATTTCGGCTCGTTTCATGAGGCGATGGATGCAGCCCAGCATCTCGTCACCCTCAAGCCCATCGCCGTTGAGCTCGTCGACCGCACGATGATCGGGCTCGCCCGCGATATCGCCATGTTCCGCCCAACCGTTGAGCGGGTGGTGCGCGGCGATCCCGACGCGCTCCTCGTGGTCGAATTTGCCGAGGCGACCGCCGACGAGAATCTGGCGAAACTCAAAGAGCTCGAAGCCCTCATGGGCGATCTCGGCTTCGGCTGGGACCGCCCGGGCGCCCGCTTCGGCGGCGTCGTGCCGGTGGTGGAACCCGCCTGGCAGGCGGCCGTCACCGAGATGCGCTCATCCGGCCTCAACATCATGATGAGCATGAAAGAGGCCGGAAAACCCGTCTCTTTTGTCGAGGATTGCGCGGTTCCGCTCGCCGATCTCGCAGCTTATACGGCCGCTTTGACCGAGGTTTTCGCCAAACACGGCACCACCGGCACCTGGTACGCCCACGCCTCCGTCGGCTGCCTCCACGTCCGCCCCGTGCTCAACATGAAGCTTGAGGCCGATGCCCGCCGCATGCGCGCCATTGCCGAGGAAGCCTTCGCGCTGGTGCGCCGCTACAAGGGCTCCCATTCCGGCGAGCACGGCGACGGCATCGTCCGCTCCGAGTTCCACGAGGCCATGTTCGGCGCCCGCCTCGTCCGCGCTTTCGAGGAGGTGAAGGACACCTTTGATCCGAACGGCCTGTTCAACCCCGGAAAAATCGTCCGCGCGCCGAAAATGGACGACCGCAGCCTCTTCCGCTACCCGCCGGGCTATGCGCCGACCGCCTTCGAGCCCGTGCTCGACTGGTCGGCCTTTCCCGGTGGTTCCAAAGAAAACCCTGATATTTCCAAGGGTTTTCTGGGCGCGATCGAGATGTGTAACAACAACGGCACCTGCCGCAAGCTCGACGGCGGCGCCATGTGCCCGAGCTATCGCGTCACCCGGGACGAGGCCCACG
>JBAWYY010000518.1:0-2358 GCA_037143285.1 Alphaproteobacteria bacterium
ATCTGCGCGAAAGCGATTTCCTGCCATTCCACCCGCAGACCCAATTCCTTGCCGATGGCCTCGCCAAGATCGATATCAAAGCCGGTCAGGCGGTTGGTGGCAGGGTCCTTGAAGGTGATTGGCGCATAATTCGGTTGCGTCGCGATCACGATGCGACCGGCCTGGCGGACCCGATCCGGCAGGCTCGGCTGGGCAAAAGCCGCGCTCATCGAGGCCCCGAGGGCAGCGATACAAATGAGGGTACGGATCATGGGCTGGGGCCTCCGGTCGGAATGAATATGTGTCACGGTAACACCGCTGCGATGAAGTCGCGTGTGCGCTGCTCGCGCGGGCGGCTCAAAACGGTGGATGGCGGCCCATCCTCGACGATGCGCCCGTGATCCATGAAGACGACGCGGCTTGCGACTTCGCGGGCAAAGCCGAGCTCATGGGTAACGACCAGCATGGTCATGCCGCTGGCGGCGAGATCGCGCATCACGCCCAACACCTCGCCGACCAATTCCGGATCAAGAGCCGAGGTCGGCTCGTCAAACAGCATCAGCTTCGGACGCATGGCAAGCGCACGGGCAATCGCCACACGCTGTTGCTGACCGCCTGAGAGTTCGATGGGGTAAGCATCGCGTTTGTCGGTGAGCCCGACGCGCGCAAGCAGCGTCATGGCCTCGTCCACCGCCTCAGCGCGCGGGCGCCCGAGCACCCGCATCGGCCCCTCGATGATATTGGCAAGCGCGGTCATGTGGTGGAACAGGTTGAAGCGCTGGAACACCATGCCGCAGGCAAGCCGCTGGCGCGCAATTTCGCGATCCGAGAGCTCACGCAGTGTGTCGCCGACGCGCCGATAGCCGGCAAGCTCGCCATCGACCCAAAGCGCGCCGGCGGTGATCGTCTCCAACTGATTGATACAGCGCAGAAGCGTCGATTTGCCGGAACCTGAGGGACCGATAACACAAGCGACCTCGCCGCGTGGGACCGAGATCGACACGCCGTCGAGCGCATTGAGGCGGCCGAAGGATTTGACGACGTCGACCGCCACCACCATCGGGGTCATCGTGCGACCTCCGTCACCGGCGCCATCACCTTGCGCTTTTCTGCTCGCCTGGTGCCGCGCCCCTTAGCGAAATGCCGCTCCAGGAAATATTGGCCGATCTGCAGCACGGTCACCACCACGAGGTACCAGATGGCCGCCACGATCAAGAGCTCGATCACGCGGGCGTTGGCGTAATAGATCGTCTGGGCGTTCCGCAGGATCTCCGAATATTGGATGACGCTCGCAATGGAGGTGAGCTTCACCATGGAGATCACCTCATTGCCCACAGGCGGGATGATCACTCGCATGGCCTGGGGCAAGATGATGCGGAATAGCGTTTGGAGACGGGTCATGCCGATGGTTTTGGCCGCCTCGGTCTGGCCGGCATCGACCGACAAAATGCCGGAGCGGACAACTTCGGCCGTATAGGCGCCCTGGTTCATACCGAGGCCGAGGAGTGTGGCCACAAAGGGCGTCATCACATCCACCGTCCGCATGGAGAAAAGGCCGGGAATGCCGAGGGTCGGGAAGACCAGTGCGAGATTGAACCAGATCAGCAACTGAAGGATCAGCGGCGTGCCGCGAAAGAACCAGATATAGCCCCGCGCCACGGTTGCGAGCACGGGATTGGGCGACATCACCATGACAGCGAAGGTAACGCCGAGCGCGATGCCGAGCACCATCGCCCAGAAGGTCATCAGCACCGTGTAGTAGAGGCCGGAGAGGATCGCGGGTGCGGTGAAGAAGCGCCCAACCACGGCCCAGGCGATTTGCCCTTGCGAGAAGGACCAGCCGACCCATGCGAGCGCTGCCAAAATGAGCACGGCTGCCAGCCACCGGCCGGGATGGCGTCGAGGCACATGGGGGAGGCGCGCGACCGCCGGATCGATCACGCTTCGGGCAGCATCGCTTTTGTCCGGAGTGCTCATGCGCCGAGCTCCGTGAAGGGCCGACGTTTCGCGATCGCCTCGCGAAAGCCCGCGAGCTGTGCTGCGACCGCCGAGGGCGCTGTGCCGCCGGGACCTGAGCGGGAGGCAATGGCGGCATCAACCGTCAGCTTGGCGAGGAGCGTGGCATCAAGCCGCTCGTCGACCGCTGCAAGGTCCTTCGCATCCAGGGTTTCCAACGTTTTGCCCATGTCCTCGCAATAGCGCACGAGCGCGCCGGTGACCTCATGGGCTTCGGCAAAGGGCAGCCCCTGGCGGGCGAGATGATCAGCGACTTCGGTCGCGAGCGTGAAGCCATCCGCCGCGTCGCGGGCGAGGCGCTCCACCCGCACCGTCATGCCGGCGATGAGCCCGGTCATAGCCGGCAGCGCGACGGTGAGCACG
>JBAWYY010000519.1:0-2356 GCA_037143285.1 Alphaproteobacteria bacterium
GTCCAGCACGATGCCGACGCGCAGAGGCTTGGCGCCCGTTGTTGCAAGCTTGGCATAGGGGTCGGCGGGGCGCGGGATCACGAAGGGATCGCCGGGCTGGAAATCGCTCAGGCAATCCAGCATGAGGGCGGCATCGCGTAGCGTCTTTGCCTGAATGAAGGTCGCGGAAAAGCCAAGGCCGCCTTCGTCAACGGTCGGGCCTACCGAAACGCGACCGCGTGACGGCTTCAAGCCCACGCCGCCGCAGAAGGATGCGGGGATGCGAATGGAGCCGCCAATGTCGGAGCCGCCGGCAATCGGCACCATGCCGGAGGTGACGGCTGCTTGCCCCCCGCCGGACGAACCGCCGGTGGAATAGCCGTGCTTCCAGGGAGTGGAGGAATTGCCGTAAAGCACCGTTTCGGTCGTACCGGCCATGGAATATTCGGGTGCTGCGGAGCGGCCGAGAATATTGACGCCAGCCTTTTTCAGCTGGGTGCAATAGTAGCTGTCATAATCGGCGATCATGCCCTCGCAGAGCCTGGAGCCGAATTCGATTTTTCGCCCCTTCTCATGGCCGAACACGTCCTTGATCACGAAGGGGACGCCACGAAACGGGCCATCGCCGAGGGTCTTTTCGTCCAGTCCCTCGATGCGGTCGGGATAGGTTTCGACCACCGCGCCCACCTGGGGCCGCGCGACCTCGATGGCTTTGGCAGCGGTGAGAGCGAGTTCCTTCGCGCTGACCTGCTTTCGAGCGACGAGATCGGCAAGGCCAATGGCGTCAAAGCTTGCATATTCGGTCAGGTTCACGGCCAATCCCCCTCGCACTGTCGCGGTCAGGGCAGCTTCACCGAGACCGGGAGCTTAGACAAGGCAGATGGGTCTTGCGCTCAGCGCGGACCTCAGCCGCGGATCAGCCAGACGACGATGAGGCCGATCACGGCGCAGCCGAGCCCCAACACGCGCAATTGCTGATCAGGGGTCAGTTGCAGCGCCTCCAGCGCTTGGCGGACGCGATGAGGAAAGACCGCAAGCAAAAGCCCCTCGATAACGAGCACCAGGCCAAGTGCGGTGAGGAAATCAGTCATGGGACGCATCACGCAGGGAACGCAACGGACATGAGCACAAACAAAAAGGCCGCCGCAAGGGCATTGCGACGGCCTTGAATGGTGTCTCGCTTAGCGCGGCGCCGGCGGTTGGTTCCGGCGCCCGTCGGCATCACCGAAATAGCGGAAGAATTCCGAATTCGGCGAGATGACCATGCGCGTATCGTTCTGTTTGAACGACTGCTCATAGGCCTGCATGCTGCGATAGAACGTGAAGAACTGGGGATCACGGCCGTAGGCTTCTGCGAAGATGCGGTTGCGATCAGCGTCGCCCGCACCGCGCAATTCGTCGGCTTTCTTGCCGGCTTCGGCCAAGATCCCGGTAACCTCGCGGTCAGCGCGGGCGCGGATCGTGACGGCCTGTTCGGAACCAGTGGCGCGCAGGTCTGCGGCCTCCTGGCGACGCTCAGTCCGCATGCGGTTGAACACCGCTTCCTGGTTCACCTGGGGGAGATCGACGCGCGTTAGACGCAGGTCGATGATCTCGATCCCAAGGGTCGCGGCCTGACGGTTCACATCCTCCTGGATCCGGTTCATCAGCGCCGCACGATCAGTGCGGATGATGGCCGAGAAGGTGGCACCGGCCAGCACGTTACGCATGGACGAGTTTACGAAGCTCGACAGGCGCGTGTTGGCGTTGGGCACGTTACGGACGCGTTGATAGAAGACCAGCGGCTGGGTGATGCGATAGCGCGCGAAGGCGTCGACATCGAGGTTCTGTCGGTCGGTGGAAAGCACCGTTTGCACCGGCAGGTCGAGGTCCAGCGTGCGGTTGTCGAGCAGGATGACGTTCTCGATGAACGGCGTCTTGAAATAGAGGCCGGGCTTCGAGATCGGCTCACGCACGACCTGACCAAAGCGCTCGACGATGGCGTGCTGGGTCTGCTGCACGACGAAGAGCGAGTTGATGACGAGGAAGATGAGGGCGGCGGCTGCGATGCCGAGGCCCATTTTCACGGGCGAATTCATCGGGTCGTCCCCTGGGGTTGGGTTGCCGGGCGGCGCTGCATCTGATCGAGCGGAAGGAAGGGCTGGACGCCCTGGCTGCCGGGTTGCTGATCGATGATGATCTTGTCGGTGCCCGACATGATCCGTTCCATGGTCTCAAGGAACATGCGCTCACGGGTCACTTCGGGTGCCTTGCGGAACTCCTCATAGACCTGACGGAAACGGCTTGCCTGACCGGTGGCTTCCGACACCACACGGTCACGATAGGCTTCCGCCTCCTGCATGATCTGCGAGGCGCGACCACGCGCTTCCGGCACCAC
>JBAWYY010000520.1:0-2349 GCA_037143285.1 Alphaproteobacteria bacterium
GCGCCGACCATGAACAGGCTCTCGCCGCGATCGGCATGCCAGGCGAGCCGGCCGACGGGGGCGTCCACCGCGCTGCAGCCGCGCTTTGCCGCCTCATCATGCAGCCGGTCGGTGGTCTCGGGGTCGATGGTCGACATATCGATCACGAGCGAGCCGGGTTTCAGATGGGCGAGCACGCCCTCGGCGCTCAGCACCACCTCGGCGATTTCCTTGCCTGTCGGCAGCATGGTGACGACGATGTCGCAGGAGGCCGCGATCTCGCTGGGCGTGCCGCGAGTGGCGCCAGCCGCGACGAGGGCTGCAACCGGCGCTTCCACCACATCATGCACCATCAGTTGGAAGCCCTTGGTCTGCAGATTGGTTGCCATGCCGCGCCCCATGCGGCCCAGTCCGATGAACCCGATTGTCATGTTCGTCCTCCACAAATGGGTGTTGCCGGCTGAACCGCCGCGCGCCATGGTGCGCTCCCCAAGAATTAAGGTGTTTAGGCCAGCGATGACCGACGCGCATCCCCCGACCGCCGCATGGCCGGATATGATTTTTCAGGTGCTGAAGGACTATCAGGTCCGTCAGGTCGCCTCCGTTCCCGATGGCGGCCACGCCTCGCTCTTGCAGTCGGTTCGCGCCGACAATGCCATGGTCTCGATCCCCGTGACGACCGAGGAAGAGGGCGTGGCGCTGGTCCATGGCGCTTGGCTTGGGGGCGACCGCGCGGTGCTCTTGATGCAGTCTTCCGGCGTCGGCAATTGCGTGAACATGATGTCGCTCGCGCGCAATATGGGCGGACCGTTCCTCACCCTCGTCACCATGCGTGGCGAGTGGGGCGAGTTTAACCCCTGGCAGGTGCCCATGGGGACCGCGACCGAAGACGCCTTCAAGCTGATGGGCGTGCATGTGGTGCGCGCGGATCGGCCTGAGGATGTGGGCCCGACGGTGGCGGCTGCCGCCCGCATGGCTTTCGAGGGCGAGAGCCAAGTGGCGGTGCTGCTTGGGCAGCGGTTGATTGGCGCGAAGGTCTTCGTGAAATGAGCATGTCATCCCTCGACCGCCGCGATGCGGTTGCAACCCTTTTGAAAGGCCGGAAAGATCTGGTCGTGGTCACGGGCCTGGGCTCTGCCACCTATGACGTGGCGGCTGTCGGCGACCACGACCGCAATGTCTATCTTTGGGGCGCTATGGGTGGCACTGCGACCCTGGCGCTCGGCCTTGCGCTTGCACAGCCCACAACGCCGGTTCTGGTCGTGACCGGTGACGGCGAGATGCTGATGGGCATGGGTGCCTTTGCGACCATTGCCGGCAAGCAGCCGAAGAACCTCTCCGTCGTCGTGCTCGACAATGGCCTTTACGGCGAAACCGGTGGCCAGGAGAGCCATACGGCAACGACCGATCTCGCGGGCGTTGCGAAAGCCTGCGGCATTGCCGACACCCGCACCATCACCGACCAAGCGGGCGTTGAGGCCTTTGCCGCGCGGGTGCATGCGCTGGGCGCGGGGCCTGCGGTGGCGGTCATCAAGATCAAGCCGGGCGAACTCACCCGCGTTCTGCCGACCCGCGACGGCCATGCCGTGCGCCTGCGGGTGCGCCATGCGCTGGGGGTTGAATGACCATCTCGGTCGACGAGCTCGAACGCTACGCCCGTCACATCGTGATGCGCGAAGTGGGCGGGCCGGGCCAACAGGCGCTACGCCGCGCGCGGGTCCTGGTGATCGGGGCCGGCGGGCTCGGCGCCCCGCTGCTTCTCTATCTGGCAGCAGCGGGTGTCGGCACCATCGGCATTGTCGATGATGATGCTGTGTCGCTGTCGAACCTGCAGCGCCAGGTGATCCACCGCACCGAGGATGTGGACCGGCTGAAGACCGAAAGCGCGGCGGAAGCGATCCGCCGGCTCAATCCCCATGTCGCTGTGGTCAGCCATATGACGCGCCTTAACGACATCAACGCCCGCGATCTCGTGAGTGGCTATGACATCGTCGCCGATGGCTCGGACAACTTCGCGACGCGCTATGCGGTGTCGGATGCCTGTTTCCACGAGGGAAAGCCGCTCGTGACCGCTGCGGTCGGCATATTTGACGCTACCCTCACCACGCTCCGTGCGCATGAGCCGAGTGCCACGGGCGTGCCGAACCCGACCTATCGCTGCCTTTTTCCCGAAGCGCCACCGCCCGGCACTGTGCCGAGCTGCGCGGAAGCGGGCGTGCTCGGCGCGCTCACCGGCATGGTCGGCTCGATGATGGCCTTAGAGGTCATCCGCGAGATCGTCGGCTTCGGCGAGGGGCTGGTCGGCCGGCTCTTGATGATCGATACCCGCGCCATGCGCTTTGAAACGCTGCGCTATGCCTGGGACCCCGA
>JBAWYY010000521.1:0-2341 GCA_037143285.1 Alphaproteobacteria bacterium
CCTGAGCCTTGCGCTGGAGCATGTCGTCGCCAATGGCTGCCGCCGTCTGTAACGCCGCTTTCACGTCATTATCGTCGATGAAGCGATAGCGCTGATTGGTGTGATAGGCCCAAACGCCGGCAAAACAATCGGCCTGGAGTTCGACGCGCACTTGCAGCGCATTGGACTGTGCCTCGCCCTGGGCGGCGCGCTGGGCCTGATGCACCCGGTCCAGGATGCCCATCAGATTTTGCACGTGATGGCCCACCTCGTGCGCCACCACATAGGCATAAGAGAACTGACAGGCGGTCGCGCCCTGGCTGCAGCCGCGGAAGCGCGTCGTCAATTCCTCAAAGAACGCCGTGTCGAGATAGATTTTGCGGTCATTGGGGCAGTAGAACGGACCCATGGCCGATTCCGCCCGCCCGCAGCCCGAACGCGTCGCGCGCGAGAACATGACGAGGCCCGGCTCTTCATAGCGACGGCCGGCTTCTTGGAAAATGGCGCGCCATTGATCTTCGGTGGAGCCGAGAACGGCCGCGACGAAATCGCCCATCTGGTCGGCAGGGCGCCCCTGCTGCGCTTGCTGGGTCGGCGCGCGCTGTTGAACGCCGGAGATCATCTCATAGCCGCCGAGCAACACGGCAGGGTTGATGCCGGTCACATAGGACACGAGGCCGACAATGATCATGCCCCCGATGCCGAGCCCCGCTCGACCACCGGTGAAGCCGCCGCCGCCCCCGCCTGAATCCGCGCGCCGGTCCTCGATATTCTCCGAGCGTCGCAACTCATCATAGCGCATGGGGGTCCTCCCGGGTCGAGACCGCTTCTTATGGCCCGATAATGCGGCCCTAAGGGGGCGCTGGCAAGCCTGAGACATGCCCTGATGCCGCGTTGGCGCAGTCCATTAAGCCCTTGTAAGGTTTTACTATTTGTTGACGCAAAATATTCTGTCGAAGCTAGCCGGCTTAATCCTCCCTTTACTGTATCCGGCCAATTCTCCGCTCGTGGATGACCTCCCACATGTGTGTGTATCGAGTTCTGTGACCATGCGTACGAGTTCGAACGGATCCGCCCGATCAGGTATTCGCGTACGGGTGGACCGTTCGGCTTCGGTTGAACTGACGGTCCCGTTCGACCAAATCCTCCTTGGCGATTGTGTCTCCGCCATGGAAAAGCTGCCCGCCGGCTCCGTCGACGTCATTTTCGCGGACCCGCCCTACAATCTGCAATTGCAGGGGTCTCTTCACCGGCCGGACGACAGTCTGGTGGATGCGGTGGATGATGCCTGGGACCAATTCGACAGTTTCGCGGCCTATGATGCCTTCACCCGCGCCTGGCTCATTGCCGCGCGCCGCGTGCTGAAGCCCGACGGCTCGCTCTGGGTGATCGGCTCCTATCACAATATTTTCCGCGTCGGTTCCATCCTCCAGGATCTGGGCTTCTGGATGTTGAACGACGTGATCTGGCGCAAGGCGAACCCGATGCCGAATTTTCGCGGCCGGCGTTTCACCAATGCCCATGAGACCCTGATCTGGGCCGCCCGCTCCAGCGAGGCGCGCTACACCTTCAATTATGAGGCGATCAAAGCCGGCAACGAGGATGTTCAGGTCCGCTCGGACTGGTTCATCCCGCTTTGCACCGGCGACGAGCGCTTAAAAGGCGAGGACGGCCGCAAGGCTCATCCGACCCAAAAGCCCGAGGCCCTCTTGGCCCGCGTGCTCTTGGCCTCGTCAAAGCCCGGGGAGCTTGTCCTCGACCCCTTCTTCGGCACTGGAACGACCGGTGCCGTCGCAAAGCGCCTCGGCCGGCGGTTCATCGGGATCGAACGCGATCCCGCCTATGTCGCAGCGGCCGAGGCGCGCCTTGCCCTCATCGAACCCTTACCTGAGGCGTCGCTTGCAGCCTTCACCACAGCGCGGGAGGCCCCACGCGTCGCCTTCGCGACGCTGGTGGAGCGCGGCATGGTGCAGCCCGGCACGGTTCTGACCGACGAAAAGGGTCGCTTCCAGGCGATCGTCCGCGCTGACGGCTCGATAGCGGCGGGGCCCACCGTCGGCTCGATCCATAAGATCGGCGCCCATGTCCAAGGCGCTCAGGCCTGCAACGGCTGGACCTTCTGGCACCTGAATGATGCGGGCAGACCGACCCCGATCGACACGCTGCGCGCCCGCATTCGTGCCGAAATGGGCGTCGGTTAAGCGAACTTATCGCGCGGCCCGCGCCGGTCCCTTCTGCACAGCTTCGCCAAGGGCATGAGCAATCACCTTCCGAAACAGTTGCGGCAAGGCCTCGCTCTCGATGGCAGCGAGCGGCACGAAGCGCATGCCCTCAGGCGCCTCGATATGAGCGCCAACCGTTG
>JBAWYY010000522.1:0-2340 GCA_037143285.1 Alphaproteobacteria bacterium
GATCGGTGTGAACTCGACCTTCTCGCGCCGGCGTGTGTCATAGAGCCTGATCATGCCTGTTCCCGTACAGCTTTCCTCTCGGTCTCGCCGGGGAAGCGGTTTCGCATCAGGGTGTGTCGAGGCGAAGAACGGCGTCCGGCGAGCACTCGCTCAGCCGCAAATAATCCCGCAGAGGATGATAAATCCGTTCATGGCGCAGAAATAGCGCAGAACCGAGGCGCGCCGTCAAGATCAGGGCAGTAACGGCGCCGCGTCGATCTTATTGAGGGAAGCGCGAGGTATGGCTTGCACGCCCCAGCGATTGCCCGGTCGCATCAACCGCCTCTGCGGTCCACCGATAGCGGTGGGAGCCGGAGGGTGGACAGGGGCCACGATAAGAGAACGCCCCTTTCGACAGGGATCTCTGCCCGGAGAACGCGACGGTGCCGCCACCGTGATTGAAATTCGGTGCATCGAGATCGGTCATGACAAAGCGCAACTGCGTCGTGCCGGATGGCACTGCCGACAGCCGAAACGGCGGGCTCTGGGCATCAAAGCACTTCGCTGTCCCAGTCCAATCGGCGGTGATGCTGAAGGCCGAAGCCTCAGTCGCCGCCAATGACAAGAGACCCGTGAAAGCAAGCGTTACCAAGCGCATGACCACCCTCCACCTTGTTCAGTGAGACAGGGTAACGCCGTCCCATTCCCTAGCGCAACGTCGCGTTTGATCTCTCAGCGCAAGAAGTCGCTGCACCGCTGCACGACGCCTTCCGGTCCCCAGGGCATGATCGGCACCACAGAGGTCGAGTTCTGCGGCGAGCCATCGATGAGCTTGTCCGAATAGGCCATGTAAACCAGGACATTACGGCGCGCGTCGCAACCCCGCACGATCTGCATGCGCTTGAAAAAGATTGAACGGCTCTCGCGGAAGACGATATCGCCCTGCGAGAACTTCTCGCGGAACCGCACAGGCGCAATTTGGCGGCAGGCGAGCGAGACTTCCGAGCGCTCTTCGGCCAAGCCGAACATGCCGGCGATGCCGCCGCGCTCTGGCACGGTGAAATGGCAGGCAACGCCCTCAACCTCCGGATCATCAATGCCGTAGGTCGCAAGCCGGTCGTCGGGGGTGAGGAGTTTGAAGACGGTCGACTTGCGGAAGATCAGATCCGGTACGGGCTCGCGCGCAAGCGCTGGCGCGGCAAGGAGAATGGAGAGGGCGAGAACGAGGAATCGCATGGACATGGTTCCTAGCAAGCGGAAGCGTTGCTCAACGTGACGCGCGAAGGATGGCCACATCAAGCCGGTCGACGAAGATAGTGGTCATGCGCCCCTGCCATGCATCGGCGGACCATGCGCGGCGCGGCGGCGATCCTACATGTCATGGAACTTGTGATATGCACACGCCATGACCGATCAAGCCTCTCAGCCCGCTTCAAAGCCTCGCGTCTCATCCGAGGAAGGCGCGCTTACGCGCACCATCATCAATCTCTGGCCCTTTATTTGGCCGAGCGAGCGCGCTGACCTGCAGATGCGCGTGGTTTGGGCTCTTGGCATGCTGTTCATCGCCAAGCTCATCACCATGGTGGTGCCCTTCACCTTCAAATGGGCAACCGATGCGCTGACCTCGCCGCAGGCCCAAACGGGCTCATGGTGGTTGTGGGTCATCGCGGCACCCATCACGCTGACGATCGCTTACGGGTCGTCGCGCATCCTCATGGCGATGTTCACCCAGCTCCGGGACGGGCTGTTTGCCAAGGTGTCGATGCACGCGGTGCGTCGCCTCGCGCTGATCACCTTCGAGCACATGCACAAGCTGTCGCTGCGGTTCCATCTGGAGCGCAAGACCGGCGGCCTCACCCGCATTCTTGAGCGCGGCCGCAATGGCATTGAGACCATCGTCCGGATGATCATGCTGCAGCTTGCGCCAACGATCCTAGAGCTCGCCCTCATCCTCGGCGTTCTCCTTTGGATCTTCGATTGGCGCTATGCGGTGGTCGTGGCTGCCACCGTCGGGCTCTATCTCTGGTTCACCTATTCGGCGACGGAGTGGCGGATCGGCATTCGTCGCGACATGAACGATTCCGATAATCGCGCCAATGTGAAGGCGATCGACTCGCTGCTCAACTACGAGACCGTCAAATATTTCGGCGCCGAAGCTCGCGAAAAGGCCCGCTACGACGTCTCGATGGAGAAGTACGAGTCGGCTTCGACCAAGGCCTATACGTCCCTTGCCGTTCTAAACGCAGGCCAGGCTGCGATCTTCACCGCCGGTATGACCGTGTGCATGGTCATGTGCGCCATCGATATCCAAGCGGGACGCAACACCATCGGCGACTTCGTCATGATCAATGCCATGATGAT
>JBAWYY010000523.1:0-2338 GCA_037143285.1 Alphaproteobacteria bacterium
CCCGCCATGCGTCATCGTGCCGGTGTCGCCGGGTTGGCCGCCGCCTGTGGCGTAGAACACGGTCCGGTCCAAGATGACGCCTCGTGCGCCATCGCGTTCGGTGAGCCCTGTGACGGTGGCAGTGCAGTCCTTCGCATAGGCGTCCGCGCGGAACAGAAACTCAGTGGGCATCAGGTCACCGGCATGAAGTCTTGAGGGGTCTCGCTCGGCCGTTCGAGCCAAGCGGGGACGGGAAGGCCCTTTGAGCGCAGGAAAGAGGGGCTATAAATTTTCGACGCGTAGCGAAAGCCGTAGTCGCAAAGGATCGTGACGATCGTATGCCCCGGTCCGAGCGGTTTTGCGAGCCGGATTGCGCCCGCCACATTGATACCTGAGGAGGGGCCGACGCAGAGACCCTCATCATGGAGGAGGCCAAACATGATCGGGATCGCCTCGTCGTCCGGGATCTGAAAAGAGACATCGACCGGCGCGCCGTCGATATTCTTGGTCACGCGTCCTTGCCCGATGCCCTCGGCAATCGACGAGCCCGCAGATTTCAATTCGCCCGACGTGAACCAAGAATACATGGCCGCCCCCATGGGATCCGCGCAGCCGATCGTGATCGCGGGGTCGAAGGATTTGAGGGCGATGCCCGTACCGGCCAAAGTGCCGCCCGAACCGATTGAGCAAATGAAGCCGTGGACCTTGCCGTTGGTGTCGCGCCAGATCTCCGGCCCCGTCGTTTCGATATGGGCTTGGCGATTGGCGACATTGTCAAACTGATTGGCCCAGAAGGCGCCCCCTGGCAGTTCTCGGGCAAGCCTTGCCGCTACGCGCTCGGAATAGCGGACGAAGTTATTGGGGTTGGCATAGGGGGCCGCCGGCACTTCGATCAAAGTCGCACCCAACTGGGTAAGCGTATCCTTTTTCTCGCGGGATTGGGTCTCCGGGATGACGATGGTGCAATCGAGCCCCATCGCGCGCCCTACCATCGCAAGCCCGATGCCGGTATTCCCCGCAGTCCCCTCAACGATCATGCCCCCTTCGCGCACCAAACCGCGCGACAATGCGTCGCGTATCAGGTAGAGCGCCGCACGGTCCTTCACGGATTGGCCGGGATTGAGAAACTCAGCCTTGCCAAGAATCGTGCAGCCGGTCGCTTCGCTTGCGGCCCGGAGTTTGATCAATGGCGTTTTGCCAATTGCTGCAATGAGATCGTCGTAAACCGGCATGGAGCCATCCAATCGTGGATGTGAAGGCTATATGAGCCTCTGGCGGCTCTCAACCCTGCCACCTGGCTGAGGGAGTGCCTGCGAACGTGTGGCATTTCGCCACATTTTCCCTCAGGATTGTTCCTGATATTAATTAACGTGTTGAAAACGTTGTTCATTCATATCACGAACAGGTGATCCAACTGGTGACCCGCCACGTAATGTGAGTCAGACTTTGCATACGTCGCGCATCGGAAACGGTGTTTCGGCGAAGTTGTCACCTGGAGAGATCGTTGAGCCACCATATGCCGACCCCTGACTCTGTTGGCCGTCCGATCGACGCGCTGCTTGCATCCTATGCCGCGGGCTCCCTTTCGCGTCCGCTTCATACGCTTGTGGCCTCGCAATTGATCTTAGCGTCCGAGAACCGGGGCTATGTCGATGCGCTCGAGGCTTTGAAGGGCAATGAGCTTGAACAGGGCGCACCGGTTGCGGTCTCGGCTCGCGATGCAAAGCTCGCAGCGATTTTCGCGCTTCCCCAGGAGAACGATACGGCGCGCCAGAATGGCGACGACATTTTCCCCGCGCCGCTCCAGGATTACATCGGCCGGCTCGCCAAGGATATTCCCTGGCGTTCCAAGCTGCCGGGTCTGAAGGAATATGTGATTGAAGCCTCCGAGCATGGGGAGGCCTCGCTCCTTTGGATCAAGCCGGGCGCTGCCATGCCGGTTCATACCCATGAGGGGACTGAGGTGACGCTGGTTCTGTCCGGCGGCTTCAGCGATGCCTATGGCGATTATGATCGCGGTGATGTCGCTTTCGCCGATGAGTCGATCGATCACAAGCCGATCGCCGACCCGGTGGAAGGCTGTATCTGCTTCGCGGTAACCGATGCGCCGGTGCGTTTGACCGGACCGATCGGGCGAATCATTGATCGTTTGCTGCGCCGCTAATTCGGCGTATTGCCTGGATCTCATGGGCGGGAGAAATCCCGCCCATTTTGTTGTGCGGGGAGGGTGAAACATGACGCAATCTCGACCCCTAGCCTGGGTGACCGGTGCGAGTGAGGGCATTGGCCGCGCTTTGGTATTGGAGCTTGTGCGGCGCGGACATCGCGTGGTCGCAACGGCGCGCAATGCCGAGCGATT
>JBAWYY010000524.1:0-2322 GCA_037143285.1 Alphaproteobacteria bacterium
GAGCACCGCCATTGAGCCAGCAACCATTTTCATGAACAGACACAAGGGCGCCCTTGGTTTCGCCGCGTTTCGCCTGATATAACCGCCGTCAATTCTCAGGTTTCGGGGTTCCCTCGTGTCGCGTCTTCGCTCCCTTCTCGTTCTTGCCGTCGTCGCCTTGCCGCTCGCTGCCTGTTCCGGCACCGGCGGCCTCTTCGGTGGGGGCCAAGATGCCGCGACCGCCCAGGCGCCGCAGGCGGCCGGGCAGGGGGCTAACCCCGTCAATCCCGTCTCCAATGCCGTTTTCGGTCAGCCTATTGCCGCTAACGCGCCGGTGACGCTGAACGACGGCATTTGCCCCCGCATCGAAGTGCGCGACGGCTCCAATGTCTGGCGCCAGGGCGGCGAGGGGCCAACCGAAGTGCGCTTCCAAGCGACCATCACCGATCTTGCTCGGGAATGCCGTATCGAAGGCAATCAGATGGTGATCCGGGTCGGCGTCGAGGGCCGTCTCGTGCTCGGGCCCAAGGGCGGCCCTGGCCAAGTCAATATGCCGATCCGCATCGCGCTTGCACGCGGCCTGTCGGAATCGATCTGGACCCGCCTCTATCAGGTCGGCGTCCAGGTGCCCCCGGGTTCGCCCAATGTGGCCTTCACGCAAGTGGAAGATGGCCTCGTGATCCCCTTGCCGACGCCGGAAGAACTGTCGCGCATGATCATCTTCGTCGGCTTCGACAATCTCGCGCCCCAGCGGCCCGAACAGCGCGGCCGCCGTCGCGGCGCCTGAGGCCCTATGCGTCTTCCAAAAACACGGGATGAGGACATCTCGCCCGTTGACTTCGGTGTGCGCTGCAGTATGTCCATCTGAGCTATGTTGAACCCGGCGGGAGAGTCCGGGTGGTCTTGAACCGAGACACCCGGCGCCGAAGGAGCAACGGCCCCGGAACCTCTCAGGCAAAATGGACCGCCGGGGGATGGCGATCTGGAAAGTGGCATCCGCCTCGCGGCTGCCCACCGACGGAGTAAGCGGTCGATTGCGGCCGTGAATCTCTCAGGTTCCTGCGACAGAGGGGCGCGAGCGGGCGACAAGCCCGTATCATTGATCGGTTCCGGCTTGGCCGGAGGCGATCTCGCGCCAAAGCTGGGACCACCATGGCCGATGCCGCCGCCGGGCCGCTTCTCAAGACGCCCCTTCACGCCCGCCATGTCGCGCTCGGCGCCAAGATGGTGCCCTTTGCGGGCTATGACATGCCCGTTCAATATCCGACTGGCGTCATGTCCGAGCATCTCTGGACCCGCTCTAGCGCTGGCCTTTTCGACGTCAGCCATATGGGCCAGTGCTTTTTGATCCCCGCGGATGGGGTCTTTGAGACGGCCGCTAAAGTGCTGGAAGCGCTCGTCCCCGCCGACATCCTCTCGCTGAAACCGGGCCAGCAGCGCTATTCGCAATTCACCAATGCCGAGGGCGGCATTCTCGATGATCTCATGATCACCCGCCTTGGCCTTGAGGGCCATCAGCACTGGCTCTATCTCGTGGTGAATGCAGCCTGCAAGGATGAGGACTACGCCCATCTGAAGGCCCATTTGCCCGCCGGAATCACCTTGAAAATCGCGAGCGAATTGGCACTGGTCGCGCTCCAAGGCCCGCGTGCGGTGGAGGTGGTGGCGTCTCTCACGCCCGCACTCGCAAACCTCACCTTCATGACCTCGACCGATGTGATGATCGGTGGGGTCTGGTGCCATGTCTCGCGCACCGGCTATACCGGCGAAGATGGCGTCGAGATCTCGGTTAAAGAGGCTGATGTCGGCGCGCTCGTCGATCTCCTGCTTGCCGATGAGCGCGTGAAGCCCATTGGCCTCGGCGCCCGCGACTCGCTGCGCCTTGAAGCGGGCCTCTGTCTCTACGGCCATGATATCGACACCACCACCTCGCCGGTGGAAGCAGGCCTCGTCTGGTCGATCCAGAAGCGCCGCCGCCTCGAAGGTGGGTTCCTCGGCGCTGAGCGCATCCAAAAGGAACTGACCGGTGGCGCCACCCGCCGCCGCGTCGGCATCCTGCCCGAGGGTCGTGCGCCAGCGCGCGAAGGCACCGTTGTGAAAGCCCTCGACGGCACGCCGATCGGCACCGTCACCTCCGGCGGCTTCGGCCCCACCGTCTCAGGCCCTGTCTCCATGGGCTATGTCACCAGCCGTTTCAGCGAGCCGGGCACGCCCGTTCTGCTCGATGTGCGCGGCAAGGATCTCCCCGCGAAGGTCGTCACCATGCCCTTCGCACCCCATCGCTATGTCCGCGGCTGATCACGAGGAACGAGCCCATGACCACGAAATATACCTCCGACCACG
>JBAWYY010000525.1:0-2309 GCA_037143285.1 Alphaproteobacteria bacterium
AGGTGGGGTCGCCAACATCGGTGGGAACAGCAAGCATTGTGGCCGGCGCACCCTGGGCAACCGTCTTCTCGAGTTCGTCTTTGCGACGTCCGGCGCAAACCACGGCATAGCCGGCCTTTGCCAGCGCAAGTGCCGCTGAACGCCCGATCCCTGAGCCGGCGCCCGTTACGACTGCCACTTTGGTCATTGTCTTCTCCCTCAACCTCAATGCTTGGTTTTCGCCATGCTGGCGGAGCCGCACGCCTCTGTCGACCCATGCGGCCTGCGGGGCTGGTCTTTGTCAGAGGAGGGCGAAGGGGTCCACATAAAGAAAAACCCCGCCGCGAGGGATCGCAGCGGGGTTGATGATGAGGCCGAAAGAGGCCGGTGCCGGCTCAGGCGCCCGTGCTCCACTGCACGGGCACGAAGTTGAAGCCGTTGCCGTCCTTGGCGATGTAGCCCGTGGCCGGGAACGGCGCGTGATAGAAGGCAACCAGGGCACGCTCGGAAGCGGCCATGTCCAGCATCCGGCGGCGTACCGCGCGCGCAGCGTCGGCATCCTGATCGAAAACTGCCGACCAATCCGGGTTCTTCACGAAGAGCGCCGGGTGGTTGGTGACATCTGCCATGAACATCATGCGCTGGGTGCCGGACTGAACACCAAAGACGCAATGGCCGGGCGAGTGGCCGTGGGCGGCAAATGAGAGGACGCCAGGGGCAACTTCAGCGCCGGGCGTGAACTGCTTCACATTGGCGGCGATCGGCGCGAAAACACGGCGCACGTTCATGAAGGCACCCTTCATCGGGTCGGGAGCCGCATTCATGCGCTCGTCCGACATCCAGAACGCCCATTCCGGCGTCGGGACCTGGATCGTCGCATTGGGGAAGTTGAGGCTGCCGGCCTTGGCGCGGATGCCGCCGATATGATCGCCGTGGAAGTGGCTGATGACGATATCGGTGACTTGCGCGGGATCAAAACCAGCGGCGCGGAAGTTCGCCATCCAGGTGCCCGAGGTCGGTGCGCCATTGTCGCCATTGGCGGTGTCGAGCAGGATCACGCGAGACCCGGACTGAACGACCAAGGTGGTGAAGGGGATCGGCACGGCGTCGGTCGGCAGGAACGCCGCGCGCATGGCCTCTTGCACGGCGGGGAGTTCCGCGTTGCGGACAAAGCCTTCGAGCGGACGGCGGAAGAAGCCGTCATTGATGGCGGTCAAGGTGATGTCGCCGAGCTTGTAGCGATAGAAGCCGGGCGCCTGGCCAGCGGCAGCGGGCGCTTGGGCGAGGGCGGAGGAGGAGACTGCGGTCAAAAGGGCAGGCGCCGACAGCGAGGCGGTGGCCGCCATCATGGCTGTGCGGCGGGAAAAGCGGATGGGCGACATGAGGCATCTCCGATGACAGGACACGCTGATTAGCGTGGCCGCACATTGGCATTTTCTGCCCCCAAAATCCCACCGGGATCGGGCTCGTCACCGATTTGTGAATAGGGCGAGGCCTCGGCCAAAAAGCGACCCTAAGGAGCTCAGGCGTGACGTGTTGCAGGCATGAAAATCGGGGCTGAGCGTAACAAATCCCGTTCGAAAGCGTATGGATGACAGATGGTAAGAGCAGCCGCTCCGCCATTGGCATTCTGAAGGAGAACTCCGGTGAGCACCGCTATCCCCCCGCGCCCTGAGAGCTACAACAAGAAAGTCGCGCTGGTGCTGCAGGGCGGCGGCGCGCTCGGCTCTTATCAGGCAGGCGTCTATGAGGCGCTGTCGCAGTCCGACTATTTGCCCGATTGGGTCGCCGGTATCTCGATCGGCGCTATTAATGCGGCGATCATCGCGGGCAATGCACCGGAAAACCGGGTGGCGAAGCTGCGCGAGTTCTGGGAGGGCGTGACCGCACCGCCGCAGCCCTTTCCGGGCTTTCCCGGCCGGTTCTTGACCAATGATCCCCGAGGCGCCTCGGCAAGTGCGCTTTTGTTCGGGCAGGCCGGCTTCTTCGCGCCGCGCGCGCCCTCGGATTGGTGGTTTGGCCGCTCGCCGACGAGTTATTATGATACCAGCGCGTTGAAATCCACGCTGGAGCGGCTGGTTGATTTCGACCGCATCAATGCGCGGGAAATCCGGTTCAGCGTTGGAGCGGTCAATGTGCGGACCGGCAATTTCGCCTATTTCGACAATGAGCCGAACACGGTGATCCGCGCCGAGCATGTGATGGCGAGCGGTGCGCTGCCGCCGGGGTTCCCGGCAGTCGAGATCGACGGCGAGCACTACTGGGACGGCGGCCTCGTCTCCAACACGCCGCTGGAATACATGCTCGAATACGTGCCGCGCCGCAGCCGG
>JBAWYY010000526.1:0-2303 GCA_037143285.1 Alphaproteobacteria bacterium
TGAAAAACGCAACTCTACGTTCATTTGTAGTGCGTTTGATGCAAAGAATTAGAAGAGACACCTTTGCTGCTTGCCAAGATGGAAGTTCGTACACTGCGGCCAAGCGAAGACAATTGAGAAGCGAAGACGTATTGTATTGATGAAATAATTATGAGGATGGACAGGTACCTGTCCAAGAGGGCCCGGGATACAGAATGAGGTAAACTTGTGACAGGCCGAAGTGGAACAGGATGTCGGGGGCGGGCGCGTCCGGTTCGAGGGTCAGCATCATGGTGGCCTCGAAGGGGCAGATCTCCCAGCCCGACACCGGCTCATGCGTTTCCCACACCACGGGCGCGGCCACATGGTCGCGCAGGTGGCGGCCCACATGCGGCAGGTCGGCCACGACCGCGATGCCATGGTCGCGAAGATGCGCCGCGGGCCCGAGGCCTGAGACCATCATCAGCTGCGGCGTCTGGATCGCGCCACAGGCGAGCACCACGCCGCGCGCGGCGCGGATCGTGCCGCGCGCTGTCTCCGCCCCCGTGACACGCCCGTTCTCGATGAGAAGGCGCTGCGCCATGCACTGCGTCCACACCTCGAGATGCGCCGGCAGGGTGGACAGCGGGTGCAGATAGGCGATGGAGGAGGACTGCCGCATCGGGCCCCGGGCATTGAGGGGGAACAGGCCCACGCCCTCGCGCACCAGTTCCACCGCCGAGACGACGGTTGCCGTCTCACAGCGGATGATCGGGCGGGAGCCTGCTTCCGCCAGAATGCGGTCAAGGGTTGCCCGGATCGGCAGGCGGCGGGCAAAGGCGACGAAGGCCTCGCCGTCGAGATCCGCCGCCGTAATGGTCGAGCGTTCGGCAAGCCTATGGCCGGCAGGCAAGGCGCATACGGCTGAGGACCGGCGGAACACCTCGCGGATCAAGGCCGGGTGCTGCACGGGGGAATCGGAAATGCCGATATCGGCCTTGCCATCGGCAACGGTCGCGAAAACATCGGGCGAGGTGGTGATATCGAGGGCAATGCGGTCTTCAGGGTAACGGGCGAGATAGCCGGCGATCACCCCTTGCAGGAAATGGTGCGCGATGGTGGGCGGCGCCACCACGCGGAGCGGCTCCGCCGTTTGCGGGCGCCAGGAAAAGCGGTCGAGCCTGGAGAGCGCTTCGAAAACCGGGGTCGTTTCCGCATAGAGCGCCAGTGCGTCAGCGGTTGGCACAAGGCGCCCACCCTCACGACGAAAGAGTATCCGACCGGACCGCTCCTCCAATGAGGCGATGGTGCGGCTCACAGCCGGCTGGGAAATGCCGAGCTCATTGGCAGCGGCCGTCGTCTTGCGCGCGGCGATCAGCGTGCGCAGCACCTCGAGGTCGCGGATCGAGGCAAAGCCGCGGATGCCGTCCTGGCTCGATCCTTGCGTTCTCAACGTGGCCTGGGCCTGGGACATAAGACTATGCTCTTTTGTTATCCCATTTCGGTTGACCATAATGTGAATGATTTAGATGCTGGTGTGAAGAGGGTTTCGTGCCCCTGTTCAGGCGGGGATGCGGGACTATGTGGCGGAAGTGACTTTCCTCGTGCGCAAAAACAGCGTTCGATGGGGTTTAAGCGCGGCGGTTCAGCCGCCTCAAAAAGTTCATCCCGCTGTTGAGAAGGGGACCTACGACGATGCGTTCAATTCGCACGACCTGTTTGGCGGTGGTTGCCGCTGCGACCATCACCATGCCCCTTGCCGCGCAGGAATTGCGCGTGGGCCTCTCCGCCGAGCCGAGCTCGGTTGATCCGCATTTCCATAACCTGACGCCGAACAACCAGCTGCGCCTGCATGTGTTCGAAAGCCTGATGGATCAGGACAAGAACCAGCAGCCGGTGCCGCGCCTGGCTGAAAGCGTGCGCGCGGTCGACCCCACCACATGGGAGTTCAAGCTGCGCCGTGGCGTGAAATTCTCTGATGGCACGGAGTTCACCGCGCGCGATGTGATCTTCTCTTATTGCCGCGTGCCGAAGGTTGAGAATTCGCCCTCCTCCTTCATCGTCAACACCCGCGCGGTGCAGACCATGACGGCGCCCGATCCCTATACAGTGGTGATGACCACGGCAGCGCCCCACCCGCTGCTCGCCGTTGAAGCGACCAATGTCGCGATCATGTCGGCGAAGGCCGCTGGCGCGCCCGAAGGCCTCGCCTTCAACCGCGCGGGCTGCGAAGGGGTTGCCGCCTGGCCGAAGACCGAAGATTTCAACAATCTGCGCCTCGCCATTGGCACGGGTCCGTTCAAATATGTCTCGTTCACCCGTGGCGACCGCATCGTCTTGGAGCG
>JBAWYY010000527.1:0-2300 GCA_037143285.1 Alphaproteobacteria bacterium
ATTAGTGGGTGATGACGCGAACAACGCGACGGGTCGTGCGATGCGCAACGATCGTGCGGTTGCCGACGCGAACATAGCCGAGTTGGGGCAGGTTCATTTCAGCCGGGAACTGGCGAAGGTCGATGCCAGGGGCAAGGCTGGTGCCGGTCGAGACGTTCGCAACGTTGTCGATCGTCACGGAAGGCGGGTTGGTCCGCATGACGTGGCTGATCACGGCCTGCATGTGATCGGCGTTAAAGTCCACGCCTCCGGCGTTGTCATTCGTGATCTGAGAAAAGGCCGGCGCGCTCATGAGCACGAAGGCAGAGGCCAAGATGAGTTTACGCATTGGTATCCCCGAGGGTCAGTTTGGGTTGGCATCGGCCAAAGCGCCTTCTGCCTAAAGAGGTTTTCGCGCATCCCCGGTCGAAACTGAAATATCGATTGAGTATCGAAACGATGCATAATGGGCATCGTCGATTTTGCCAGGCCCAATACCCTGTTGACGAGCAGTCACCACTACTGCCCAACTCGGTCATCGGCTAGGTAGGGTGATGAAAAATTTATGACAGGGGAGCGGACAATGAAAACGACGCGTAGAGACATTTTTTCGGGCGTTGCCGGATTGGGCTTGGCGACAGTAAGCGGATCGGCCGAAGCTCAAAGCGCCCCACGCACCCCCTTTGCCGTTCCGCAGACTTTGATCCCCATCGTTGGCACCACCGAGATGTTCCCGGTGCGCCGCATCTATTGCATTGGGCGCAATTACGCAGCGCACGCGAGAGAGATGGGGTCAGACCCTACCCGCGAGCCGCCATTCTTTTTTCAGAAGCCGACCGATGCCATTCAATTCGTGCCCGTTGGGACGGTTGTCGACCATCCCTATCCCACGCTGACCAAAAACTATCATTACGAGGTTGAGCTGGTCGCGGCGTTGAAGTCCGGTGGCCAAAACATCACGGTCGAACGCGCACTTGACCATGTCTATGGCTATGCGCTTGGCCTCGACATGACCCGCCGTGATCTTCAACGCGCCTTGGGCGATGAGAAAAAGCCCTGGGAAATCGGCAAGTCCTTCGACCGGTCGGCGCCCATCGGCCCTATCCATCGCGTGGAACAATCTGGACACTTTAGAGAGGGTGCGATCTCGCTCGCCGTGAATGGAACGGTGAAGCAGAACGCTGATCTGAAACAAATGATCTGGAACGTGGCGGAACAGATTTCACGTCTCTCGGAAGCCTTCGAACTGCGCGCAGGCGATATCATTTACTCAGGGACGCCGGAAAATGTCGGCCCGGTGGTCAAGGGCGATACGCTGCTGTGCAAGATCGCCGGCTTGCCAGACCTCTCGATCAAGATCACGTGACGGCAGAACCTCGTCATAGCGTTGGACAGATAGGTGGTGGGTGCTAGCCTGTTCCCATCACAGCATGGCGTTGTCGTAACAAGGCGCCAGCAAAGAATGATTGATGGGGAAACAACAATGGCTCGATGGGTTGCACGCCTGCTTGGCGCCTTTTTCTTGGCGTCCACCCTCATTAGCCAGGCCCAGGCGCAAACCTATCCGTCCCGCCCGATCACGCTGATTGTCGTTTTCGCGCCCGGCGGGCCGACAGACGTTCTGGCCCGCATTGTTGCGGAACATATGGGCCGAACACTCGGCCAAAGCCTGATCATCGAGAATGTTGCGGGCGCCGGCGGTACGACGGGCGGCGCACGCGGCGCGCGCGCCGAACCGGATGGCTATACCTTGACCGTCGGGAGCCTTGGAAGCCATGGCGCAGCGGCGGCACTCTACGCGAACATCGCCTATGACTCCCGCGAGCTCGAGCCGGTCGGCCTTATCGCCGGCACGCCTGGCTATGTGGTCGTGCGCAAAGAGTTTCCGGCCAAGACCCTCGCCGAGTTCATTGCCTTGGCGAAGGATCAACCCGGCAAGATCACCAGCGGGCACGCGGGCGTCGGCTCGACACCCCACCTCGCGTGTCTCTATCTCGCTCATCTCGCAGGCATAACCTTCAACTCGGTCGCTTATCGTGGCTCGGGTCCAGCTATGAATGATCTTGTCGCGGGTCACGTGGATTCCATGTGCGATCTTGCGCCCACAGTAACGCCGCAAATTCGGGCTGGCACGATCCGTGGCCTCGTTCTCGCCCAGGTCCAGCGGTCACCCTCGACGCCGGATGTGCCTACCTCAATCGAAACAGGTCTGCCGGCCTTCCAATTCACGGGATGGAACGCGATCTTTGCGCCAAAGGGCACGCCCAGCACGGTCGTTGATCGTCTCTCAACTGCCTTAAGGGCGGCCTTGGCCGATGAGG
>JBAWYY010000528.1:0-2294 GCA_037143285.1 Alphaproteobacteria bacterium
TCGACACCCGCACATCCTTGCCCATCACGATGATGCCTGAGGCCTCATCGATGATCACTTTGGCCGAGAGGTCGGGCTGCACGCGCAATTGCTCGATCTCGGTGAGCAGCGCGATGATATTGCCCTCATAGCGCGGCGGCACTTTCAGGTTGATCGTGCCGGGGTCAGTCGGTTCGGCCGAGGCCGCGCCGATGAAGTCGTTGATGGCCGCTGCAATGCGTCGGGCGGTGGTGAGATCGGGGTTGCGCAGCGCGAGCCGGAGGGAAGCCATGCGGTTGATGGCAAAGGCCACCTCACGCTCGACAATGGCGCCGTTGGAAATGCGGCCGACCGTCGGCACACCGCGGGTGATGCGGGCGGCCGCCCCTTCCGCCTGGAAGCCGGCAATGGCAATCGCGCCTTGAGCCACCGCATAGACTTCACCATCGGCACCCACCAGCGGGGTCACCAGCAATTCGCCGCCCTGCAGCGAGCGGGCGTCGCCCATGGCCGAGACCTTCACGTCAATGCGGGTGCCTTGGGTCGAGAAGGGCGGCAGATTGGCGGTGACCATGACCGCCGCCACATTGGCCGTGCGCAGGTTCATGCCGCGGGTGTTGACGCCGAGCCGCTCCAGCATCGACTGGATGGACTGGCGGGTGAAGGGCGAGTTGTTGAGCGTGTCGCCCGTGCCGTTCAGGCCGACGACGAGCCCATAGCCGATCAATTGGTTCTCACGGATGCCCTCGATGTCGACGAGGTCCTTAATCCGCGAGGTGTTGGCGCTGGCAGGGACTGCCGCGAACAAACACAGGGCCAGAGCAAGAAGTCGGATCATGGGGTTTCCAGGCGGCGGCGCAATTTCAATGGACGGCACAGATTCATTCTATGTCAGCGCGTCGCAGGGATCGTGCCAAGGCGTCCGCTTTTTAATTCATTGAAAAGAAAGGGTAAAATAAATCGCCTTTAACCCTGGCATTGGGTTGTTTCTGCCACTCGGCACCTTTTGCCGGGTCTTAACGCCCTCTTAACCCTGCTCGGCGAAATTAAGGCAGCGGTAGGATTCCCTGCCGGATCGTCAATGAGACGTCCCGATGTCGAACGTTCGCATCACGCCTTCCATCGTGCCCGCGACCCTGACCCAGGTGCAATCGGGAGGGCGGCGGGACGCGCCGCGCGGCGCCTTCGAATTGCCGAATCAGCCAACCGAAAAGAGCAAGTCCACGACCTCTACGCGCCCCGGCCTTGCCACGGGCGGCATGGAAACGCTGATTGCCGTGCAGGGCATGGCCCAACAGGCCGAGGAGCGCCGCCAGCGTCGCCGCAAGGCGGTCAAGCGCGGCACGGATGCGCTCGACCTCCTCGACGAACTCAAGCTTTCGCTGCTCGCCGGCGAATCCATGCCCGCTGTCCTGTTGAAATTGCGCAGTTTAACGGCCGAAGCCCAGCTTCAAACCGGCGAGGCGGGGCTTGATGAGGTGCTCGCCGATATCGATCTGCGCGCCCAAGTGGAGATCGCCAAGCGCGAGGCGGCAGCACGCCGCTGAGGTTTTTTGTTGGTCAACACGGTTTGATCAGAATTCCGATTGTAACCCCGCATACCCAATGTTAAGAGCCCCTCAAAATAAGAACTGGGTCTGTTGCGGGGTGTTTCAATGGCAGTTGATCTCGACGCGAGCTACCGACCGTCCGAGTCCGAGCCGTTTATGAATGAGCGGCAGCGTGAGTATTTTCGGCGTAAATTGATTGCCTGGAAGGAGGATATCCTCCGGGAAAGCCGTGAGACCCTGCAGACCCTGCAGGAAGAAAATCAGAACCATCCCGACCTTGCCGATCGCGCCTCGTCCGAGACTGATCGCGCCATCGAACTCCGCGCGCGGGACCGTCAACGCAAGCTCATCGCCAAGATCGATGCGGCGCTCGAGCGGGTCGAAGACAAGGTCTATGGCTATTGCGAAGAGACGGGCGAACCGATCTCGCTGAAGCGGCTGGAAGCCCGCCCCATTGCGACCCTCTCGCTCGAAGCCCAAGAGCGCCACGAGCGGCGCGAGCGGGTCTATCGCGACGAGTGAGGCGAGGGGCGGGGGCCTCGGGGCGGCTGCGCTTGGTTGGTCTTGGCGCCGCCTCCCTCCGGCCTACGGTTGATAGGCGCGCGAGCCGCCGTCGATCACACGATGCTCAAGAATAGGGCGAGGGCGCGATTGACGCGCAGCATCAGCGCATCGTCCGCCATGCCGATCACGCTGCCAATCTTGGCATTGGGAATGACGGTGATTTTGTCGATGGCAATTTGAGAGGCTTCGCGCAGCCCGTTC
>JBAWYY010000529.1:0-2290 GCA_037143285.1 Alphaproteobacteria bacterium
TTGGGCACACCGGCCTCGTTTCCTTCGGCCATGGCGCATTTTTTGGGATCGGCGCTTATGCGGCGGGTCTCGCCCAACGCGGCTGGTTCCCCGGCGACATGCTCCTGCCGGGAGCGGTCGGCATTGGCGTGGTTTTTGTCTTCTCGCTCGCAGCCGGTTCTCTGATCCTGCGCCGGAAAGGCGTCTATTTCTCGCTCCTGACCCTTGCTCTCACTGCCATGCTTTACGTGGTCGCGTTCCGCTGGACGGAACTCACCGGCGGCGAGAACGGGCTCGGCGGGATCGTCAGACCGAAGATCCTCGGCATCGACACGGCAAACCCCTGGGTTTTCTATGGGCTCGTTGCCATTGCCGCCTTCATCGCGGTCGTGGTTTTGTCGCGCTTCCACCGCTCGCCCATTGGGACGGTGTTGGTTGCGATCCGCGAGAACGAGACACGCGCGAAGTTCATCGGCTACGATACCGACCGCTATAAACTCGCTGCCTTTGTAATGTCGGCGACACTCTGCGGTTTCGCCGGCGTCTTGTCGCTATTCCACCACCGTTTCACCTCGGCCGATCCACTCGCCATCGCCTTCTCCGGCGAACTTTTGGCCATGGTGGTGATTGGCGGGATGCGATCGTTTCTGGGGCCAGCGCTCGGCGCACTCTTTTTCATGCTGTTTCGCGAGTATCTCTCGCTTTTCACGGCCAACTGGCTCTTCATTTTCGGCCTTCTCTTCGTCGGCTTCATCATCTTCTCGCCCACGGGCTTGGTTGGCGTTGCCAGTCGTCTATTGGCGCCATTCCGGAAGAGCGAGACCTTGGACGCTGCCATGGCCGCGCGTCGTGTTGAAGTGGTCGGTCCGGTACCGAAGGCTTTCATCCGCGAGGGTACGACCACCGATCCCGTCCTTAGGGCTCACGGTATCGCGAAGAGCTTCGGTGGGATCAAAGCGGTTCGTAGCGTTGATCTCGCGGTTCGAGATCGGACGCTTCACGCCTTGATCGGGCCGAATGGGGCGGGCAAGACCACGGCGTTCAACCTGCTCTCGGGGCTCTACACGCCCGATACTGGCACGGTGACGCTTGATGGGCGGTCGATTGCCGGCTTCAAGCCAGAGGCGATCACGGCGGCAGGGGTTGGGCGTTCGTTTCAAATCACCAATCTTTTCGCCGGCTTGACGGTTGAAGAGAACATCCGCCTTGCCGTGCAAGCGCGCCATCCCGACCGCTTCGCAGTCCTGTCAGATGCGCACCATCTCGATGGTGTTGACACCGAAGTGACAGAGCTCATGCGCTATCTCGGCCTCGCCGGCATCGAACGCGCTGAAGCGGGCTCGCTTTCCTACGGCGGGCAGCGTCTTCTCGACATGGCGCTGGCGCTCGCGACGCGCCCGCGGATCCTCCTGCTCGATGAACCGCTCGCAGGTCTTGCGGCCGCCGAACGTGGGCGCGTCGGTGACATCATCAAGGCGATCTCTGCCGATATCCCGGTTTTGCTAGTCGAGCATGACATCGACCGCGTGTTCCAACTCGCTGATCGCGTGACCGTCATGAACGATGGC
Organism: Alphaproteobacteria bacterium; assembly: GCA_037143285.1. Classification (GTDB taxonomy): domain Bacteria; phylum Pseudomonadota; class Alphaproteobacteria; order Rhizobiales; family Phreatobacteraceae; genus Phreatobacter. The sequence goes on from JBAWYY010000529.1 coordinate 1,548, forward strand.
GCTGTGCTGGTTGATGGTACCGTGGACGACGCGCGCAATTCGGCAGAGGTCCAGGCGGTCTATCTGGGGTCAGGGGCCCATGCGATTGCCGCGAAGGCGAGGGCATCTGCGGCGACAACCACACCTGTCCTCACCCTCGACAAGGTGGATACGTTCTACGGCAAGAGCCATATCCTCAACGGCGTGTCGATCGAAGTGCGTGGCGGCGAAATTGTCGCGCTGCTCGGCCGTAACGGCGCGGGCAAAACGACGGTCTTAAAAACCATCATGGGGATTGCGCCCCCGTCGTCGGGCACCATTGTGCTGGGCGGCGAGAACATTGCGGGACTGCCGTCCGATCAAGTGGCGCGAAAGGGCGTCGGCTTCGTGCCCCAGGGCCGCGCGTTGTTTGCCGGCATGTCGGTCAAAGACAATTTGGCGCTGGGGTCGTTGAAGCGCATTACCGGTGCCGGATCCCATTGGGATGAGGACCGGGTGCTCGCCTTCTTCCCACGCTTGAAAGAGCGTTGGACGACGCCGGCCGACTTCCTCTCCGGCGGTGAGCAGCAAATGGTGGCGGTCGCCCGTGCGCTCGTAGGTGACACTCGCGTGCTCTTGCTGGACGAGCCCTTTGAGGGGCTCTCGCCGGCGATCACCGAGGAATTGTTCGAGGCTTTCGACAAACTCCGCCACGAGGTCGCGATCATCATCGTCGACCATCATCTCGACTTGGCCCTTGCGCTGTCGGACCATACGGTGGCGCT
>JBAWYY010000530.1:0-2288 GCA_037143285.1 Alphaproteobacteria bacterium
CGGGCAATTTCGCCCGTTGTGATGCGGAAACAGGGATCATCGCTGTCCTCAGCGTGGTCAGAGCGGGTCCATTCCAGGACAAAACGACCGGTCTCGCCGGCCCGGTTGCGGTCGAGCGTGACCGTGAAACGTGGGGGACCAAGACCACCGAGCGCCAAGGCCACCGGTCCCACACGGCTGGGAGCCGGCGCCACCAGAAAACGCGACATGGTGGCCGCCGGATGGGCCGCACTGCCCGTGCGCAATAAAAGGCCGGTCACGCCCGAGCGCGCAGCAGCGAGCGCCAATCGCCGGCTTGCGGTGAGGTCCAAGGCTTCTGCCGGGCCATGCAGGTCGACCACCACTGCGGCGAGCGCCCCACATCCCAGCGCCTCTTCCGCAGCCCACAGCGCATCAAGATCACGGGCTGCCCGCACGAGAGTGAGCCGACGCGGATCAAGCCCCACCTCCGCAAGCCCTGGCCCATAAAGCGCCGCACCCTCCCGTTTTGCCGCAACGGTCTGAACCCAGAGCACGGACCCAAGCCGTGCCGCCCGCGCGGCAAGGAGCGTTGTGAATCCGATGGCCGCCGCACCATCGCCGGCCGCTTCACCATGCACAGCGTGCAATCCGCCGCGCGCGAGCCCGCCCCCAAGCCTGAGGTCGAGGGTTGCCGCACCCAGCGTGATCACCTCACCCTCACGCGCACGCGGCACCGCCTTTTCCAGCGACGACACCGCATGTCGCAACGCCTCGCGACGGGCGACAGGGTCTGTGTTGGTTGCGACCGGCATGGTCATGAGCACCACAATTGTTCCTCTTTTGTTCTCATTGAATCCAGAACGTCGCCTCCGAGTCAAGCCACATGAGGCAAGACCCGATCAGCCCAGTTGAAGGGCGCAAATACGAGACAAAAGGGACCGATGGGATCAGAGGCACCCGGCGTCGGGCGCTCTCACAGCCCGCCCATGCGACAGACAACCGCCCATTCGTCCTCGGTCACCGGCTGCACTGACAGCCGCATCGAGGTGACAAGCGCCATTTTCGACAGCGCGGGCGTCGCCTTCACGGCTGCGAGCGTCACAGGCTGGACCAAGGGCTTCACCGCTTTGAAATCAACGACAACCCAGGGCTCTGTCGGCTCAGCGGTCGGGTCGGGATAGGCCTCGCGGATCACTGCGCAAATGCCAACAATCTCTTTGCCCTCGTTGGAATGGTAGAAGAAGGCCTCATCGCCCACCTTCATCGCCATGAGATGAAGCTTGGCAAGGTGATTGCGAACACCGTCCCAGAATGTCCCTGCGGCGCCTGCCGCCACCTGCTGGTCCCAGCTCCATTTGAACGGCTCGGACTTAATCAACCACTTGGCCATGCGATCTCTCTTCGGAATTCAATTCAGGCGTCTTTTGCTTGGTCGGGAATGAGCTTGCGGAACGCATCAAGCTCGGTGACGAAGCGATCAAATTCAGACACCGTCATGGTTGTCCGCGCATCCGAGAGGCGCAGCACCACGCGCGGCTCCCCCTCTGAGCGGGTTTTCACCAGCTGCGCCACAGGAAACACAACGGAGTGCTTGAGATCAAAGGGATGGGTCTCGACCACCACATCATTGCCCATGACCTTTTGGGCTGCCTCGACACCGCGGGCAAGCTTCTCGAAAAAGTTCGTCACGGCCTTGTCCTCTCAAAAAATCAGGCGATCGCTCGCCGCGTGACAGAAGTGAAGCGGATGACGCGGGCGCCCGCAAGCGAAGCGTCGTCGCGCCCCTTAGGGTCAGGACCCTAAAACGGTTCACGGTTCATTAACCACGATCGGTGATGATTCCTTAACGTCTGGAGCTACCATGACCATCGGACAAACCATCTCGAACGTCATCCGCGGTAATCGCGCCGGCGCCTCAGATCAAGCGAAGGCTGCCGCCTCGGTGCCAACGCGCACCTATCCCACCCGTCCGGGCACCACCGGTGTGAACGTTACGCTCTCGCCCGAAGCGCGCGAGCATATCACGCGCTTGGAAGCCTTTACGGCGACGATTGGCACTTCACGCCAGCCAAAAACCATGGGCAAGCCCGGGCTTCGACTTGACGTGACGGCTTAGTCGGTAGGGGTTCCTCGACGCCGACCGCTGTGATGACGGCTCAGCCATCGCCCTTCTGGACGCCCGCCCGCCACGCCGACAGAAAACCCTTTCTGGTCGCAAGATCGCGGGTCAAGGCGGCACTTCGCGCCTGGTTTGAGGCCAAAGGCTTTACCGAGGTGGAATGTGCGGCCCTTCAGGTCTCCCCTGGCAATGAGGCCCATCTCCACGC
>JBAWYY010000531.1:0-2284 GCA_037143285.1 Alphaproteobacteria bacterium
GCGCCTGGAACCGCTCGGGCCCGATATCATGCCGAGTGGCCCGACCCGGTCTCGCGAGGGCTATGGTGAGGGGCCAAGCGGCCAACGCCTACGCATTGTCGAGCGCACGATAGACCTCGGCGAAGACGGTGAGTTCGTCGTGGTGGTAGCGGGCTTCGCTGACGACATCACCGCCGCCGTTACCCAGTTTAACCTGACCCTGATCGCAGCCCTTGTGCTGCTCGGCTTCGGCATGGTCGGTGCGGCCCTTCTGCAGGTGCGCATTGGCCTGATCCCGCTTTCACGCCTCATCGGGGGGCTCACTGCCCTACGTTCTGGCGCGAACGATCATCTGGAAGGGCAGTTCCCGCGCGAAATTGCCCCGCTTGCGCGCGAGGTGAACGCGCTCATCGACGCCAATCGCGAAGTGGTGGAGCGGGCCCGCACCCATGTGGGCAATCTCGCCCATGCCCTCAAAACCCCGATATCGGTCATCCAGAACGAAGCCGCCCATCGCGACGATCCGCTGGCGCTGAAGGTAGCAGAGCAGGTCGCCATCATGCGCGACCAGGTTAATCACCACTTGGAGCGCGCGAGGATCGCTGCCCGCGCCCAAACCGTTTCAACCGTCGTTTCGGTCCGACCGGTGGTGGAGTCCCTTGCCCGCACCATGGAAAAGATCAATCGCAACCGCGGTATTTCGGTCGAAGTGAGCGGGGCAGAGCAGGTGTCGTTTCGCGGCGAGAAGCACGATTTGGAGGAGATGATCGGCAATCTCGTCGATAATGCCTGCAAATGGGCCAAAGCTGGCGTGATGGTAACCTTGGAGCCGGAACCGGCGGAAACGACAGCCGACCGAGCGTTTTTTACCGTTACCATTGATGATGATGGCAACGGCCTTTCGCCGAAAGAGCGAGAAGAAGTTGGCCGTCGTGGCAAGCGTCTCGATGAGACAAAGCCGGGCTCCGGGCTCGGCCTTTCGATCGTCTCCGAGCTCGCCGGACTCTACGGTGGTACCATGGCACTTGGCGAGGCGCCCCTAGGTGGTCTTCGCGTCCAACTTCGCCTGCCTATGTTATAAGTAGGGGTACGGAGGATTTTTCCCCGCACATACCGTCCCTTAACCGGTTCCATTGCATGATGCGGATCATGACAATGGTAGCGAATTCGGAAACTCAAATTTTAGCTGGTGGCGCAACCCCGGCCGAGCGCCTACGCGCCTTTTTGATCAGCCTTCCGCCCACCACCAAATCTTATCTGATGGCCGAGTTGAAGCGATCCCGTCTGAACGGCGAAGAGATCGCTGGCGCTGATTTTATCATGTCGATGATCACGGCGGTCGATGAGGAGCAGGCGACGCGTGCGGATGAACCGTTCGATGCTTCTCCGTTGTTTTTTAATGCGATTGAGCCGTTCCTGATCAATGAGCGCCTTGAGCAGAAGCTCGCGGGTCGCATCCTTCGTTCATCATTGGATCCCATTTGGACATGGATCACGCGCGACCTTTTGTCCGACGTCTCCAGTGATTTTGAGCGCGCGGTCGGAAGAGCCTCGGCCAGTGGCGACCAGGAACGGGTGGACACGCTCGTTAGCGGGTTTATTGCGAGCGTCTGCGCGGCCTGTGAGGCCCGGATCACTCATGCCCGCGACGATTCGGCGCGGTATTTGAAGTTGATTGGCGAGCTCGGTCATGAGCGCGTCCTCGAAGATCTCATCGACATCATTGCGCTTCATCGCGCTCAAGAGGCCTTGCGGACACTCGGCAGCAAGCTCCCGGCGCGAATTCGAAATCTGCAGGAAGAGGGCCTGCAGAATGCGGTGAATTTGCTCACCCCGATTCAGACCAAGAATACGGCCGTCCTGCCCTATGCGATTGCGTCGCTTGCCGCGCGGCTATCTCAACCCTATCAAGTGGCCCGCCTGGCGGCTTCAGTAGTGGAGACCGATGAGATCGGGCGCATCGCATCAACGCCGTGGCGCTACTGTCTTGATTTCGCCCTGTCCGATATCGAGCGCATCGTGATCCGCTTGTCTGTAGTCTTGAAAGAGACCCGACGCGACCGTGCCGAGGGCATCCTCAAAGAGTTCCACGATGCGGCTCGAGGACTGCGCACCGAGCTTGATCTCGCCAGTGACAATGCCTGGACGCGACGCTTATCGAAGCTGCGCGCGGACCTGTCGCGTCTTCTTTCGATGGAAATCGAGCCTCTGCCGGGTCGTGTTCGCCGGATGCTGCGTCCTCGCGGTCGCGATGACGCTAATCCGTCGCGTATGGACCCCAGCGAGATCGAGGATCTCGAACATA
>JBAWYY010000532.1:0-2277 GCA_037143285.1 Alphaproteobacteria bacterium
TCGGCGCACCGCGCATCACCAAGGACGGCGTCACCGTCGCCAAGGAGATCGAGCTCGCTGACCGTTTCGAGAACATGGGCGCCCAGATGGTGCGCGAAGTGGCCTCGAAGACCAATGATCTCGGCGGCGACGGCACCACCACCGCCACCGTGTTGGCTCAGGCCATCGTTCGTGAAGGCGCCAAGTATGTGGCCGCCGGCATGAACCCGATGGATCTGAAGCGCGGCGTCGACATGGCCGTGCTCGAAGTGGTCAAGGCCCTCGACAAGTCGTCGAAGAAGGTCAAGTCCTCGGCGGAAGTTGCCCAGGTCGGCACCATCTCGGCGAATGGCGACAGCCTCATCGGCGAGATGATCGCCAATGCGATGCAGAAAGTCGGCAACGAAGGCGTCATCACCGTTGAGGAAGCCAAGTCCCTCGACACCGAAGTCGACATCGTTGAAGGCATGCAGTTCGACCGCGGCTATCTGTCGCCCTACTTCATCACCAATGCCGACAAGATGGTCGCCGACCTCGAGGACGCCTATATCCTCATCCACGAAAAGAAGCTGACTGGCCTCCAGTCCATGCTCCCGATCCTGGAAGCCGTCGTGCAGACCGGCAAGCCGCTGGTGATCGTGGCTGAAGACGTCGAGGGCGAGGCTCTGGCCACCCTCGTGGTCAACAAGCTGCGTGGTGGTCTGAAGGTCGCCGCCGTCAAGGCGCCGGGCTTCGGCGATCGCCGCAAGGCCATGCTGGAAGACATCGCGATCCTCACCGGTGGTCAGGTCATCTCGGAAGACGTGGGCATCAAGCTCGAGAACGTCACGCTGCAGATGCTCGGCCGCGCCAAGAAGGTGCTGATCGAGAAGGAAAAGACCACGGTTGTCGCCGGCGCTGGCAAGAAAAAGGACATCGAGTCCCGGATCGGCCAGATCAAAGCACAGATCGAAGAAACCACCTCTGACTACGATCGTGAGAAGCTCCAGGAGCGTCTCGCCAAGCTCGCCGGTGGCGTTGCTGTGATCAAGGTTGGTGGTGCAACCGAGATCGAAGTGAAGGAAAAGAAGGATCGCGTTGATGACGCGCTCAACGCCACCCGCGCTGCCGTTCTCGAAGGCATCGTTCCCGGCGGCGGCGTCGCTCTCCTTCGCGCCAAGCAGGGCATCAAGCTGAAGTCCGAAAATCCCGACGTTCAGGCCGGCATCAACATCGTCCTCAAGGCGATGGAAGCGCCGATCCGCCAGATCGTCGAGAACGCCGGTGTGGAAGGCTCGATCGTGGTCGGCAAGATCCTCGAGAACAAGTCCCCCACCTTCGGCTTCAACGCTCAGAGCGAAGAGTATGTGGACATGCTCGAAGCCGGCATCGTCGACCCGACCAAGGTCGTGCGCACCGCGCTGCAGAACGCAGCGTCCGTCGCCTCGCTCCTGATCACCACGGGTGCGATGATCGCTGAAGCGCCGAAGAAGGACACCCCCGCACCGGCTATGCCGGGTGGCGGCGGCATGGGCGGCATGGACTTCTGATCCACGTCCAAACCGAACCTTCGGTCACGTTAGAAGGGGCACCCTCGGGTGCCCCTTTTTCTTTGGGCCGTTCAATCGGGTCGACTGTCGTCCCAGGGGTGACTTTCTCAGCGTCCTTTGCGAGGGTCTAGGCTCCTTTCCGCAGGAGCATCCCATGATCATCGAAGAACGTGACTATCGCATTCAGGCTGGTCGACTGGCCGAATTCGTCTCAGCCTATGAGACCCATGGCCTGCCGATCCAACTGGAAATGCTCGGCACGTTTTTGGGCTATTTCACCTCCGAAGTGGGCGAATTGAACCATGTGGTGGCCTGGTGGTCCTATGACAGCCTTGACGACCGCATGGCGCGCCGCGACCGCATGATGGCCGATCCCCGCTGGCAGGCCTATTTGGCGCTGGTGAAGGGCATGATCGATGTCCAGAACAGCCGCTTCCTGCGGCCGACCCGGTTCTCCCCGATCAAGTGAGGTCGGGCGTTTACCAAAATGAGCAGGGGTGGCCCGCAAGTTAGCGCGCCGGCACAGCAAGTGTGGACAGCGCCGATGGGCTCTGCTAACGACCACACCTTGCGCGGACACGACCTCCGCGCGGCGGGTGATTAGCTCAGTTGGTAGAGCAGCTGACTCTTAATCAGCGGGTCGTAGGTTCGATCCCTACATCACCCACCAATCTTTTCAATAAGTTAGCGCTCATTATGACGCCGCAGCACCTCCGGGTGCGGCGAATGTCTTTCGCATGCAGCCACTTTTGCGTCGACAGTCTTGATC
>JBAWYY010000533.1:0-2270 GCA_037143285.1 Alphaproteobacteria bacterium
TGACGCGGAACCTGAAGCGGCTCGAAAGCCTCGGCCTCGTGACCGTTGCCAATGGTCCGGGCCGCGCCATGCGCCCCAGCCTGACGCCCGCAGGCACTGAAAAACTCGTGCTTGCGATCCCGTTCTGGCAGCAGATCCATGGCCAAATGGAAGCCGCCATCGGAGCCGAGACCTGGCAGCGCACCCGCGACGGACTGCGCACCATTCGGCGCGTCTTAAAATCCAATCCCGCTTGACCGAAGCGCCAAGAGCCCCTTGACCCCAGCACTTTCAGCCCCCTATCGTGCAATTACACGACGGAGGCTTTCATGACCCTGCGCTATGGCGTTGTTCCCCCGGCTGAAGCCACCTCCGTGGATGGCATCATGTTCTTGCGCGATATGCTCGCCCGCAAGCATCCGGCGCCGCCGATCTCGGAAACGATGGGCTTCATCTTGACCGAGGTGGCTGAGGGCCTTGCGGTTTTCGAGGGCACGCCGACTGCGGCCTTCCTCAATCCGCTCTCGACCATCCATGGCGGCTGGACCGCGACAATCCTTGATTCAGCGCTCGGCTGCGCCGTTCACACCATGGTCAAGGCCGGCCAGGGCTACACGACCATTGAGATGAAGATGAACCTGGTGCGCGCGCTGCAACCGGGGATCGGGCCCGTCCGCTGCGAGGGTCGCGTCGTTCATATGGGTCGCAATATCGCGACATCGGACGCGAAACTGTTCCTGCCCGACGGCAAGCTCGCCGCTCATGCGACCGAGACTTGTATGATTTTCGCCGCGCGGGTCTGATCCGGCGCAAAAGTCTCGAACAACGCTCAACTCGCGGTCTTGCCGCGCGCCACCAGAAGACAGGCCGCAACGATCAGCCCGGCGCCTGCCCACGTGGTCCAGGCCGGCACTTCGCCGAAGAACGCGAAGCCGAGGCCCGCGCCCCAGATCAGGGCAGTGTATTCGATGACGCCAAGCGGCCCGGCATTGGCGCGGGCAAAACCCCAGGCCATGCAGGAATGGCCGGCAATGCCGAGCGCACCGATGCCGGCAAAGAGGAACCACGCTTCAGGCTTTGGCTCCACCCATACGGCGAGCGCGAAGGGCGAAACGATCAACAGTGGAAAGAGGTTCTGGAACAGCACGATGAGCGCGAGCGGGTCGGTTTGCGCGCGTTTGCGCAGAAGCACGAGATTGGCGGCATAGGTGAAGGCGCAGGCAATAGCGGCGGCGGCTCCCCACAGGCGGGCGTCGGTGACATTGCCGCCGATGGCTTTGCCCCAGAGGATCACGCCCATCCCAATGAAGCCGGCGATGATGGCACCAAAGACGCGCGGGCTGATGCGCTCTCGCAGGATCAGGGCCGCTAAAACCGCAAGAAACAGGGGCGCCAGGAAGGAGAGCGCGATGGCCTCAGCTAATTCGAGCTTTGCCAGCGCATAGAAGAACAGGGATGCGGTGATCACCACGACAAAGCCGCGAAAGACATGGGCGCGGAGCATATCGGCCGTCGGCCAAGCCGGACGCAGCCACAGCACCACCAGCACAGCCCAGGGTAGGCCGCAGAGGAAGCGCATGCCGACAATCTGCGCGGTTGGATAATCGGTCGCGACGATCTTGATCAGCGCATCCATGATGGAGAGCAGGAAGACGCCAAGTGTCACCACCAGAAACGGCATGCGAGCGGTGGTCATACCAAAAGCGCCTTTACTGCGTCGTAGAACAATTTGGCCGAGCCAAGCCCAACCAAGACGTAGCAGAGCGTAAAGATGGTCGCGCGTGGCAGGCGGTCGAGGACGCGCCGCCCAACCCACACACCGGGCGGTACGGCTGCGAACAGGATCAGCGCTTTCCAGAAGACCTGCGGCTCGTCGAGCCCGGAATAGACATAGCCCGGCAGCTTCACAAGATTGCCGACCGTGAAGACAACCACTGAGGTCGCAGCATAGGCGGTCTTATCGAGGCCCCGCCTCAACAAATAGAGCGCGAGCGGAGGGCCCCCGGCATGGGCCACGAAGGTGGTGAAGCCTGCCGCCGTGCCAGCGGCGACCCCAAAGACCGGCGATACCGGAATGGTCGGACCAGGCTTTGATCGGTTTAGAAAGAAATGGGCGGTGAAGCTCAGCGCGATGAGGCTGATGATCAGCGCCACGATGCGCCGATCAACCCATTCGAACATCAAGAAGCCAATAAGGCATCCGGTCAGCAGACCGGGGATCAACCAGGTCAGATCAGGCCTAGAAAAACTCTGCTTGGGGAAGGAGCCGAGCGCGACCCAGTCCATGGCGG
>JBAWYY010000534.1:0-2258 GCA_037143285.1 Alphaproteobacteria bacterium
GAACCGGATGGAACACGAACAGAATCCCGCGACGGACTGGCGCCGGCGCTTCCTCGACCGCTACGTGTCGACGCATGCGGCCGTGTCGGACGCGGCGGGCAATCTCGACCGGCGCTGGCCGTTTTTGCGCGGTTTCGTCGACGCGCATTTCCCGCCCGCGCGCGACGCCAGAATCGTCGATCTGGGCTGCGGGCACGGCGCCATCGTGTGGGGTGCCCGCAAGCTCGGCTACCGCAATGTCGAGGGCGTCGACGCGAGCCCCGAGCAGGTCGCGATGGCCGCCACGCTCAAGATCGACGGCGTGCGCCAGGGCGATCTGATGGCCACGCTGCGCGAAGCCGCACCGGACTCCTACGACGCGGTCGTGCTGTTCGACCTCTACCATTATTTCGACCCGGCCACGCAGCTGCGCTTGGCCGACGAGGGAGAGTCACGTCGACCAGGTATTGAGATTGACGCTCGCCCTCCACTCAAGCGCCGACAGCAGCTCTCCCTCCTTTCCGGAGGCGAGCGTGCACTTACCGGCGTAGCGCTGCTGCTCGGCATGCTGGCGGTTCGGCCCTTGCCGTTCGTAGTTCTCGACGAAGTGGATGCCGCCCTTGACGAAGCAAACGTCACCCGCTTTGGTGACGCGATCCGTGAGCTGAGCGAGCGAACGCAGGTTGTGGTGATTACGCACAACCGCGGAACGGTAGAGGTGGCCGATAGCCTTTGGGGCGTGACCGTTGGCGAAGATGCCGCAAGTCGTGTGTTCGGGCTCCGCCTTGATGAGGCGAAGCGCATTGCGGATCAAGCTCGTGCAGAGCGCGAGGCGGCGCGTTGAAACTCGCCTTCTGGCGAAAAAGTTCCCCCGACGACGAGAAGCGGGTGGCCGAAACCATCACCCCAGCCTCAAACCCTCTCGCAAACGTACTTCGAAGATTTACCGCCCCAGAGCCTGATTGGCGCGAGATCGAAGAGGCGCTCCTCGCCAGCGACGTTGGTCTCGCCGCCGCAACGGCACTCATCCAAGCCGCTCGAGACGTCGATGGTGGTAGTGGCCGCGCCCGTGTGCGCGCCGCAGCGCTTGGCCTTCTTGGCGGGAGCGCTGCGAGCCAGCAGGAGGAGGCGGACGTCGTGCTCCTCGTTGGCGTCAACGGGGTAGGGAAGACCACCACGGCAGCCAAGCTCGCCGCTCGCGCAAAGGCGGCGGGGCTCGCACCACTCCTTGTTGCCGCGGATACATTCCGCGCAGCAGCGATCGATCAGTTGCGCGCGCTCGGGGTGCGCGAAGGAGTTGAAGTGGTGGAGGGGCGCCAGGGCGGCGATCCTGCTGCGGCGATCCATGATGCGCTGACCCTTGCTGCGGCTCGCGACTTTACCCCCGTGATCATTGACACTGCTGGTCGCATGCAAACGCGGTCTGGCCTGATGGATGAACTTGCCAAGATTCGACGTGTGGTCACAAAAGTTGCTCCAACCCGCACCGTAGAGGTGCTCCTCGTACTAGATGGCACCGCCGGTCAGAACGGGCTTGCCCAGGCGCGTGGGTTTGATGCATCGGCAGGAATCGATGGCATTGTGCTTACGAAACTCGATAGTGGCGCTCGTGGTGGAGTGGCGTTTGCCGTGCAACGCGAACTCGGTTTGCCGATTCGCTGGATTGGAACAGGCGAGCGCGCCACCGATCTTGTGCCCTTCGCCCCTGAGGCGTATGTCGATGGGTTGCTAGGAGCGTCGACGGCTCCCTGAGGTTGGAATCTGGGCGAGCGACTGAATGCTCCCCAGCCGAGAGGTCGCAACAAAGAGGCCGACAGCGATCGATGCGCCACCACCGACGAGGAGTGCAACGCCACTTCCGGCTGCTGAACTCCCGATCACGCCGCCAACGATGATGCCGAGTAGGCGACCGAGAATCCCCACCCCGTCATTGGCTGCGTTGGCGCGCCCCTGGAAGGCTGCTGGTAGGACGCGCCCTCGGATTGCGGCCTGGTTCGCCTCCCAGACCGTTTCAAACCCATCACTGAGAAGCTGGTGGCCAATGAGCATGCCGAACCCGAGCAGGGTTGCACCAGGTGCGAGCGGCACGAGGATGAGCCCGAATCCGACGATCGCCAAGCTCACAGAGATCGCTCGCCCGACGCCGAGCATTCGGGAGATTCGTTCGGTCAGCGCCCCGCCGAGAAATGCGGCGATCCCACCCGTTGCAATCACGAGGCCGATCGCTTCCGGTCCGAGCCCGAGGCCGTGCGTGACGTAGAGAAGATACGAGGAGCGGA
>JBAWYY010000535.1:0-2254 GCA_037143285.1 Alphaproteobacteria bacterium
GGTCTGCGTCACGGTGTGACACCGCCCGCCGACCCGGTCTTTCGCTTCGATGACTTGGACGCGCCGCCCGGCAGCGACCAGTTTGCGCGCAGCGGCAAGACCGGCAACGCCGGCGCCCACCACCACGACATCGACTTCGCTGGTTGCGGCGCGAGGCTGCTGGGCCATTGCCGGACTTGCCGAAGTGGCCGCAGCAGCGAGCAGGGAGCGCCTTGTCATCAAGGAACCGTTCATAGTGATCCGAGAATTCGATGATTTAGAGCCCATAACACGACGGCGATACGACGTCTTGGGGTCTGATACCCCTTGACGTGAACGCGCTCGTAACATGGCGGGCGTCAAACTCGTATTGTTAAGACCAAAGCGTCAAGACGATCCCCTGGGGAGGGGAACACCATGGGAGACAACCTTTTCGAGGCTCTCGGGAAGAAACTCGCCGCCTTTCTGGATCGGCGCGTGCCGGGCTATGAGCCAACCACTCCCAGCGACCCCGTGGCGCTGCGGTCCGCCCTTCGGCCCGGTGATGTGCTCCTCGTCGAGGGCGACACGCACATCTCCGCGATGATCAAATATCTGACCACCTCCACTTGGTCCCATGCGGCCATGTATGTGGGCCCCATGGAGGGCAGAGCCGAGCCCGATGGCGAGCCCCATGTGCTGGTGGAAGCCTATTTGGGCGATGGCGTGATCTCTGCGCCGCTCTCGAAATATCGCGACTTCCACACCCGCATTTGCCGGCCGGTGGGACTGACGCCTGAGGACCAAGCCGTTGTCGTCGCCTTTGTGATGGAACGGATCGGCCTCGACTACGATCTGAAGAACATTACGGACATGCTGCGCTTCCTCGTGCCGCTGCCGGTGCCCATGCGCTGGCGCCGCCGCATGATCGCTCTCGGCTCCGGCGATCCGACGCGCGCCATTTGTTCGACCCTCATCGCACAGGCTTTCGGCTCCGTGCGCTATCCCATTCTGCCCAAGGTCGAGCGCTTTGCGAGCGAAGGCGAGATGCGGGTCAAGGGCAATGCGGCCCGCCGCGAGGTGCTGCATATTCGCCATCACTCGCTCTATGCGCCGCGTGACTTCGACATCTCGCCCTATTTCGCCATCGTGAAGCCGACCATCGCGCGCGGCTTCAATTATAAGCGCCTCACCTGGGGTGCCGATGACAGCCCCTCGCCCGAGACCACGAACTCAACCGATGTGAATACCGGCGGCACCGACGTCAGCACCGGGACGACTGAGGGCTCGACCGCCCACCGTGCCGCGTGATCGTTCTATCGATGTGAGACTTTAGCCACCCACGACCCCGAATCGGGGCCGTGTACTCTGCCGGAGCGGTCGTTAGGCCGCGCGAACTTGGCCGAGGAAGCTGCGGATCCCGCTTTCGAGCGATTCCGATTCCGTGCCGAGCTCTGCGGCGAGGGTGCGCACACCCTGGGCCGTGCGCCGAGCGTCTTCGGCAGTGCCACCGACGCGCAGCATCGATTCGGTACCGGTCTGCGCTTCCATCGAGGCTTCGTTGAGCGCGCCCGCAATGGTGCCGACCGCAGCGTTCTGCTCTTCGACGGCTGCTGCCACCGACGCTGCAATGGAGCGCATTTCATCGATCACCGCATTCACGGTCTCAATGGCGCCAACAGCATCGCTGGAGGCGTTCTGGATGGAGCCGATCTGGACAGCGATATCTTCGGTCGCCTTCGCGGTCTGAGAGGCAAGCCCCTTCACCTCGGCGGCAACCACCGCAAAGCCGCGACCTGCTTCGCCGGCACGCGCAGCCTCGATGGTGGCATTGAGCGCGAGCAGGTTGGTCTGGGCGGCGATCGCCTGAATGAGGCTCACCACTTCGCCGATGCGGTTCGCGGCCTGTGCGAGCGAGCCCATGGTGGCGCTGGTGCGTTGGGCCTCACGCATGGCGGTCTCGGCGACCGTGGTCGACTTGGTCGCCTGGCCGGCAATTTCGCCGATGGAGGCGGCAAGCTGCTCGGCGGCTTCTGCCGCGGAGCGGGCAGAATCGGATGCGCTGCTGACCGACGCGGTGGCCGCTTGCGTTTCGACGGCAACGGCGCCGACGACTGTTCGAGATCGTCGGATGCGCCATTGAGACGGTTGGAGGTCGCGCGAAGCGAGCCGAGCGATTGTTCCGCCGCCGATTCAAAATTGCGGATCAGCGCATCAACTGCATCCGCACGCCGGGTGCGAGCGCTCGCTTCCTTGCGGCTATCGGCCTCCAACTGCTCGCGGGCAATGGCATTGT
>JBAWYY010000536.1:0-2244 GCA_037143285.1 Alphaproteobacteria bacterium
CGCGTCGCTTCATGTCGACAATAGTTAGGTCGGCGTCATAGCCGACAGCGACGCGTCCCTTGCCGGCGATGGCAAAGAGGCGCGCCGGGCCGGCGCTGGTGAGGTCGACAAAGCGCTCCAAGGTCAGGCGCCCGGCATTGACATGGTCCAACATGACCGGGACCAGGGTTTGAACGCCGGTCATGCCCGAGGGCGAATTGGGATAGGGCTTCGATTTTTCTTCAAGCGTATGGGGCGCATGGTCTGAACCGAGCACGTCAATGACCCCTTGCCCAACACCCCACCAGATGCGGCTCTGGTTCGCAGCATCGCGCACCGGTGGGTTCATTTGAGCAAGCGTGCCAAGACGAGTGTAACAGTCAGGCGCCACCAGGGTGAGGTGATGCGGCGTGGCCTCGCAGCTCGCCACATCCTTGTGTTGCTTGAGAAAATCAATCTCAATCCCCGTGGAAATATGCAGCACATGGATCTTGGCATTCACAGCCTTTGCAATGGCAACGAGGCGCTCGGTGCACATCAAGGCCGCCGTTTCATCGCGCCAGACAGGATGGGACTGCGGGTCGCCGGCAACGCGCAAATCGCGCCGCTCGCGCAGGCGAAATTCGTCTTCGGAGTGGAAGGCCGCCCGCCGCCGGGTACGCCGGAGAATGGAAGCGACGCCATCGTCGTCTTCCACCAGCAGCGACCCGGTCGATGAGCCCATGAATACCTTGATGCCGGCAGCGCCAGGCAAGCGCTCCAATTCGGCGACATCAGCCGCATTCTGATGGGTCGCGCCCACCCAAAAGGCGAAGTCGCAATGCATGCGATCGGTACCGCGCCGGACCTTGTCGGCCAGCGCCGTTTCGGTCGTCGTCTGCGGATCCGTATTCGGCATTTCGAACACGGCGGTGACCCCGCCGAGAACGGCGGCGCGAGACCCGGTCTCGAGATCTTCCTTGTGAATGGGCCCTGGTTCGCGGAAGTGCACTTGGCTGTCGATCACGCCCGGCAAAATCGTCAGGCCCGTGCAGTCGACCACCTCACCAGCCGCACTCGCGGACAGGCTGCCGATCTCGGCGATACGGCCGTCCTTGATGCCGATGTCGCGGATCGCCCGACCGTCATGGTTTACCAGCGTGCCATTGGCATAGATGGTGTCGAAGGTAGTCGTCGCGGTCATGGCAGCCTTCCGTCATGTCTTGCAGCGCTGAGGGCTTGCGCCAGCCCCTTGTCCGCTTATGTCGGGATGGTACCGGCGCGCAAGGCGCCAATGCGAGGATAAAGTGATGGCCGAGGCAAGGCTAAGGGATCGCGGTGTGGTGCAGGTGGCCGGCGAGGATGCCGAGAGCTTCCTTCAAGGCCTTGTGACGACCTCGGTGACGGGCCTTGCCACGGGCGAAGCGCGCTTTGGCGCGTTGCTCACCCCTCAGGGCAAAATCGTGGTCGATTTCTTCATCACGCCGGCCACAGGCATCGAGGGCGGCGGGTTCTTGTTGGACGTACCGCAAGCGCTTGGCCCCGACCTCGTTCGCAAGCTGTCATTCTACAAGCTGCGCGCTCGTGTCACGATTCGAGATCTCTCCGATCAGCTCTCAGTCACCGCTGTCTGGGATCAAGACGTGCCCACCGGTTCCATCGTGTTCAAGGATCCGCGCGCGCCGGCCTTGGGTTGGCGCGTCATCGGCTCGAACGAGGTCGGTAGCGATCAGGCTTTCTATGACGCCCATCGCATCGCGCTGGGGATTCCCGAAGGCGGCCGCGATTATGCCTATGGGGATGCTTTTCCCCATGAAGCTGTGATGGACCAGCTTCACGGCGTTGCCTTCGACAAGGGCTGTTATGTCGGACAAGAGGTGGTGAGCCGGATGCAGCATCGCGGCACGGCCCGAACGCGCATTGTCAGTGTGACCTATGCCGGACCGAAACCGGCCGATGGCGCTGAAATCATTGCCGGAGACAAGGTCCTGGGCACTTTCGGGTCAGGTGCGGACGGCGCCGGTGTCGCCTTGGTGCGCCTTGATCGGTTGGGCGAGGCGTTTGACTCAGGGTCAGCAATTCTTGCCGGTGGTAATGTAGTTGCGATCACCAAGCCCGCATGGGCGACCTATCCCTGGCCCGGCGAAGCCTGACTATTGGGTCCTGGGCCACGAACCAAACGGTCACGCGGTGCGGCGCCTTCGCGACGGACCTCTTCTCGCCAATCCTCTCGGTCAAGGTCGACGACGCCGGGCGGAGCCGGTCTGCGGGTATCGGTTGAAACGT
>JBAWYY010000537.1:0-2240 GCA_037143285.1 Alphaproteobacteria bacterium
GAGCCCTGTGTGGAGCGCACACCTGCTACGTCGGTCAGGTCCTTAATGGGAATGGGCATGCCCATGAGCAGGCCCCGCCCTTCCTTGGGCCGCTTCATCAGCGCCTTGGCATGTTTGCGGGCGCGATCAAAGGCAAGCGTGGGCAGCGCGTTCACGATGGGATCAACCGCCTTTATCCGCTCTTCCAGCGCATCCAAGAGGTCAAGCGGCGTGACATCGCCCTTCTTGAGCAGCTTCAAAACGTCGGTTGCGCTCTTTTCGATCAGCGTCGCATCAGCGGCCATGGGGGCGTTCCTTGTTGCCTCGGATGAGGGTTGCATCCGCTGGCACCTGCCCGCAACACCCGCGCTCCGCTGGGTCCGCTATGCGTTTGGCTCATGGGTTGTTCTCTAACGTCGATCGCGGAAGAACCCCTTGAGGAGCGCGCTGGCGTCAGCCTCGGCAAGGCCCGGATAGACCTCAGGGCGGTGGTGGCATGTGGCCTGCGAAAAGAGCCGAACCCCGCTTTCAACCGCGCCGCCCTTGGGGTCTGCCGCGCCGTAATAGAGCCTGCGTATTCGCGCGAAGGAGATCGCCGCCGCACAGAGCGGGCAGGGCTCCAAGGTCACATAGAGATCGCAGTCGATCAGCCGTTCGGAGCCGAGCGCCGTGCAGGCGGCCCTAATCGCCACGACTTCCGCATGGGCCGTTGGGTCTTTGTCGGTGAGCGTTCGATTGCCGGCTTTGGCCAAGACGACGCCGTCACGCACCACAACGGCGCCCACCGGCACCTCGCCGCGCGCGGCTGCGGTTCTCGCTTCATCGAGCGCCAGATCCATGAAACCTGCAGCCGGCTTGGTCCGATCCAAGGAAATCCTCGCTATCCCCGCGTCCCCGTGCTAGGAGCCGCGCCCTTGATGCCCGCCGTGATGGCGCGCACACCCCGATCCCACGAGATGGTCATGGCCCGCAAGCGCGACGACGAGCAACCCGCTCGAATGAAGTCCGACACCAAGCGGGGGCCAGCCAAAAGGCGCGACCCCAGCGAGTTCCGCGAAAGGTCCGGCGCCGACGAGCGCCCCGCCCGCGCCATGCCGGAGATGGATGACAGCGCCCCGCGCTTCCTCGACGATATCGATTCCGATCCGGTGGTGAAGGCACTCGCCCGTGAGGCCGGTCCTAAGCGTACGGGCATGAAGCCTAAGTCAGCGGCGGCCCCGGCTCGGCGCGATGATCGCTCCGACCGTCCCTTCCGTGCCCGTGAGGACCGTGGTGATCGCCCGTCCCGCCCCCGCGAGGATCGTGGTGATCGCCCGTTCCGGCCGCGTGAGGATCGTGGCGACCGTCCCTTCCAGAAGCGTGAGGGCTCCGACCGCCCCTATAAGAGCCGCGATGATCGCGCGAGCCGCGACCGCAACAGCGTGCCGCGCGAGCGGCGCGATGTGGAACCGGTGAAGCGCGGCGTCGAACGCATTGCCCGAGTTTTGGCGCGCGCGGGCCTCTGCTCGCGCCGCGAGGCGGAAGAATGGATCGAAGCCGGCCGCATCAAGCTCAATGGTCAGGTGTTGACCACGCCCGCCATTGATGTGGGTCCTGAGGACAAAATCTTGGTCGACGGCAAGCCCTTGCCCGAGCGCGAGCGCACCCGGCTCTGGCTCTTTCACAAGCCCATCGGCCTCGTCTCAACGACGGTTGATCCCGAGGGGCGCCCGACCATTTTCGACAATCTGCCGGAAGACCTGCCGCGCGTGATGTCCATTGGTCGGCTCGACATCAATACCGAAGGCCTTTTGCTGCTGACCAATGACGGCGGCCTCGCCCGTGTCTTGGAACTGCCGGCCACCGGCTGGCTGCGCCGCTACCGCGTGCGCGCCCATGGCAGCGTCGACCAGTCGGCTTTGGATCGCCTGCGCGACGGGCTCACCGTCGACGGGGTCGATTACGGCCCCATCGAAGCGACCCTTGATCGCTCCCAGGGCGCCAATGTCTGGATCAGCCTGGCGCTGCGCGAGGGCAAGAACCGCGAAGTGAAGAACGTGCTCGGCGCGCTCGGTCTTGATGTGAACCGGCTGATCCGGGTCTCCTTCGGCCCGTTCCAGCTTGGCGAACTGAGCGAGGGCGCGGTGGACGAAATTCCGACCCGCGTGCTGCGCGAGCAATTGGGCGCTGAACTCGCCGATCTCGCAGGCGCTGAGTTCGAACGTGCGGTGCGTGAACCCAGCGACGCCCCGCGCCGGCAAGAGCGCCCGGCGCGTTTTGAG
>JBAWYY010000538.1:0-2229 GCA_037143285.1 Alphaproteobacteria bacterium
GCGGACCCCGACCTCAAGGATCGTTCCCCAGGCAGGCGGCTTCAACTCAGTGATGAGATGGTCGCGACCGAGAAGGTAATATTTGCGGGTGACGTAATAGATGCTCCGCTGCCAGCGATAGATGGCATCCATCTCGGCGGCGGGCGAGGCGCTGGTCATGGGCTGGGCTTCAAGGTGTAGAGGTGGAACCCGCCATAGATGGCGCTCCGGTCCTTGGCGGCAAGCTCACGGCAGCGCGCTTCGTCATAGTTCCAGCGCGACAGGACGGCGTCATCAACACGACCGGGCAGCAGGCTTTCTTCCGCTGCCGTGCGGAAGATGACGCGCGCGCCGGGGCGGGCCGTGCGGGTGATCTCACGCCAGAGGTCGTTCAAGATCGCGTCGGTCATCCAGTCCTGGGCATCGAGCAGCACATAGGCATCGCGCGAGGCATCAGGGCAGGTGCGCAGGTGCTCGATGTAGTTGACGTGCAGCACGTCGACACGGTTCACCCGCTCACGGATGGTCTGGTAGTTCTCGCGGGCGAGGTACGGCGGCAGCGAGCCCGAGCCGCGCGGCGCATAACGACGACCGAAGGCCTGCCAGGCGAAGTAATTGTCCTCAAGCGGGAAGCCGCAGGCCAGACGCTCGAGACGCTCGGCGAGCACATCCTCCATGCCGCCGCCGTTTTTGGCGGCCGACAGGAGTGCCTTGTACTGGGCCGGCGGAATGCCAAGGCCGTAGAGGGAGGCGGGATTACGGGTGAGCGCGCGCACGACCGGCGAACGCAGGATCGGCGCGATTTCGCGCTGATAGATGGCGCGCTGTTCGATGGGGTTGCGCGCGGTCAGCATGCGGCGCGGGTCCTTGCCGTGAAGGCGGGCAACCGCGTGACCAAGCCCGATGAAGCGGCCGAGCAGGCCCCGGCGATAGAGATTGCGCGAGAACATGCCGATGCGGCGGCGGCCGGAGAGGGTGCGGCCTTCCCAATAGCGGCGTGCTTCTTCATCCAGCACTGGACGCAGGATGTCGCGATAGACGCCGGCGCTGGTGCGATTGTCCGCCTCACCGAAGAAGCGGAAGAAGGTCTCGTGGTAGCGCATGGCCTTGGCCGCTGCGAGCTTGAGCTTCACAAGCGCCACGTGGTTCTCGTTGAGGTCCACGGCGGTGATGCGAGCGGGGCCAGCCAAGAGATAGCTCATCACATTGCAGCCACCGGACGCGATCGTGATCACGTGGTCCGACGAGGTGAGCGCGAGGGCTTCCATATCAACGACCGGGTCTTCCCAGATCTGCGGATAGACGAGGCCTGAGAAGACGAGAGCGAAAAGCCGCTCCTGCATGCCTTCGCGACTGAACGGCCGGTGATGGGTCATCGCCGTTTCGATCTTGCGGAAAGTTCCGGGGCTCGACCGTTCAGCGGTGAGGGTCATGGGCGAAGGTGTCCTGAGGTTGATTCGTGCGGCAATCTTCCTTCTCGACCACGACGACATGACGCGAGGGTGAATACTCGATGACGGCGGGATGACGGTCATCATTGCTGCGCCGGCGCAGGACCGTAGAAAATAAGTGGCGGCGGGATCGCTTGGCGGAGAATTGAACCGACGCCCGAGGGCCGTCACGAGAATGAGACACGAATCGCGCAGAAGATGTCCGTCGATTTCGCCGAGATGGAGCTTGGCCGATGGATTCCTTGCTGCCGCGCTACCGGGCGCTGTTCATTTCCGACGTTCACCTCGGTACCAAGGGCTGCCAAAGCGCCATGTTCCTCGATTTTCTCCGCCATGCGGAGGCCGACCGTATTTATCTGGTGGGTGACATCATCGACGGCTGGCAGCTAAAGAAGAACTGGCACTGGCCGCAGGCGCAAAACGACGTGATGCAGAAGCTCCTGCGCAAAGTGCGTAAGGGCACGGAATTGCTCTATATTCCCGGCAATCACGATGAGTTCCTGCGCGATTTCTACGGCACCCATTTCGGCGGTGTTGAAGTGATCGAAGATGCGATCCATGTGGGCGCTGATGGCAAGCGCTACCTCGTCATCCACGGCGATGTTTTCGATGTCGTCGTGCGCAATGCCAAATGGCTCGCCCATTTCGGCGACTGGGCCTATGACGCCGCCATCACCATCAATACGTCGTTCAATTGGGTCCGCCGCAAACTCGGGTTCTCCTATTGGTCACTGTCGGCCTGGGCCAAATTCCAGGTGAAGCAGGCGGTGAATTTCGTCGGTGCTTTTGAGCAGGCGCT
>JBAWYY010000539.1:0-2229 GCA_037143285.1 Alphaproteobacteria bacterium
CTGCAACCGCGTTCGGGTCACCTGCACCGGCACGCTTTACATGTGCCTTGGCCAGGATGACGCGGCGGATCTGCGCCAACCGCTGCGCGCCTCCGAGGGCAATGATCTCATTGCCAATGCCATTGACGAAGCGATCGGCCGCAAACCAAAGGGCCACGACTTCATCATCGACCGCCAGGAACGCGGTCCTGCGGTTGCCCGCCACATGAGCATGACCGGCGGCTGAGGCAGGGGTCATTGCCGGTATCAACTTCCGTTGGTGCGACTATTTGTCACGTCGGAAGGGTGTGAATACGGAGAAGTTCGCGTTGACAAAGATGCTAGGTCATTTCTACATATAGATGCAGTAGTTATAACAGGTTACCTTCAATCTCCGGTCGCAGGATTCCTGCGGCGGAGCGGGGTGATCTCTCACTCAGTGGCTCTAGCTACCAGTGAATGAGGAGCATGCAGCATGGCAGAAGCGGAATCGGTTCCGACCGAAGCCGAGGTGCGAGATCATCTTGCACGCATTCTCGCTTCACCCAGCTTCCCGGCGGGCTCGCAGACAGCAAAGGTGTTGACCTTCGTGGTCGAGCGCACTTTAGCTGGCGATAGCGCCTCGCTGAAAGCCTATACGATCGCAGTCGAGGCTTTGGGCCGCCCTGCCGACTTCGATGCCGAATCGGATTCGAGCGTGCGTGTCACCATGAAGCGGGTGCGCTCCTCGCTTGAGATTTACTACGGTGGGATCGGGCGCGACGAACCCTTGCGCATCGTTTTATCGCCGGGATCCTATCGTCCGGCCTTTGTGGCGGCCTCCGTCGCGCTCCCGTTCATCGCGCCGCCGATGGTGCCTGCCGCTGCGTCGACTGAGCCTTTTCTTTCCACGCGTATGCTGTTGTTCATTATTTTGGGGATGAGCACGCTCCATCTCGCCTTCCATTTTAAAGAGCTGATTGCCGGCTGAGGGGTGACCTCGCATGCCGAAATGCCCGTGGCCTCACGGTGTGCCTTGGCTTAGAGCCTAGGGCTAGGCGAAGGGGGCAGCGCGATGGCGTCCTATGATGTGATTGTCGCAGGTGTTGGTGGCATGGGTTCAGCCACCGCATGGCAATTGGCGCGGCGCGGCAAACGCGTTCTCGGCCTTGAGCGCTTCGATATTCCCCATGCCATGGGTTCATCCCACGGCATTAACAGGATCATCCGGCTCGCCTATTTCGAGCATCCCTCTTACGTCCCGCTCCTTAGGCGCGCCTATCAGATGTGGCGCGAGACCGAGCAGCTTTGGGGCGAGCAACTCCTCTATGTCACGGGTGGCGTGGATGCGGGGCCTGAGAGCAGCCGCGTGTTCCAAGGCTCGCTTGCCGCCTGCAAGGCGCACGACATTCCGCACGAAGTGGTGGACGGTGCTGAGCTCATGCGCCGCTATCCAGGCTTCCGCGTCTCGCCGTCATCGGTCGCCAATATCCAGGCCGATGCTGGCTTCGTGTTGAGCGAGCGGGCGATTGTGGCGCAAGCGACCATGGCCATGGCGGCAGGCGCCGACATCCGCGCTCGCGAAGCCATCCTATCGTGGAAGGCAACCGCCGACGGCGGCGTTGAGGTGACCACCACGCGCGGCACCTACACGGCCGGCAGCCTGGTTCTCTCCACCGGCAGTTGGATCGGCGATCACGTGGCGGCGCTCACGACGAAAGCGATCCCCGAGCGCCAGGTGCTCGGCTGGTTCCAGCCCAAGCGCCCGGAGCTCTTCAAGCTCGGCGCCTTCCCCGTCTCGATTGTCGAGACCGAGACGCGGCACACCTATCAGTTCCCGGTCTTCGGCGTGCCGGGCTTCAAGATCGGCGTCTATAATCACAACAAAGAGCATGGCCATGCCGACGCCTTGTCGCGCGAGCCGACAGCGGCGGATGAAGCCGCCTTACGGGCAGCGCTTGCCGAGAGTTTCCCCGATGCCGATGGCCCTGTGATGTCGCTAAAAGCGTGCCTCTTCACCAATACGCCGGACCAGCATTTCGTGGTTGATCGGCTGCCCGCCTCGCCGCAGGTGGTGGTCGCCTCGCCCTGCTCCGGCCACGGCTTCAAATTTGTCAGCGTGATGGGGGAAGTGCTCGCCGATCTCGCGACCAAGGGCGAGACGCGGCACGATATTTCGCTGTTCAACCTCGCGCGATTTGCGGCGTGACATGAACAGCCCTGCCGAGCCCGGCGCCAATCGCCGCGGGATCATCGCCATGGTGACCGCCA
>JBAWYY010000540.1:0-2226 GCA_037143285.1 Alphaproteobacteria bacterium
GCTTTTGCCGGACATCCATGCCGCAGGCGGCCAGCTTGTAGCGATCTCGCCGGAACTCCCGGATCATTCGATGACAACAGCGGAAAAGAACGACCTGACCTATGCGGTCGTGTCCGATGTGGGCGGTCATTTCGCCTCAAGCCTCGGCATTCGCTTCACGCTGTCGGAGACGGTGCGCCCCTTTTATGAGCGGGCAGGCCATGCGCTTCCCACCCGCAATGGCGATGGCGTCTGGGCGCTGCCGATGCCTGCGACCTTCGTCGTCGACAAGGGCGGCATTATCGCAGCCTCCTTCATCGAGCCGGACTATCGCCGCCGTCTCGACCCTGGCGAGGCGCTCGCCGCGCTCAAGCTCTTGGCCGCCAAAAAGGCCGCGTGACGCCAAGGGCGTTACGTCTCGCCCCATCAAACGGCAACGGTTGGCGCCTCAGGTTCGAGCCGCTGCGCAAGCCCTAGAAAACTGCGCACCACCGGGGAGGGATCGCCCCGGCGGGTGGCGAGGCTGAGCGTTGAGCGCGGCTGATTGGCCCCGGTGAGCGGGCGAAAGGTAACCCCACTCATCTGCAAGCGCTGAATGGATGTGGGCACGAAGAAGATGCCCAGACCGATGGCGACGAGGCCGAGGGCCGAGCCCAGACGCGGCGCTTCCTGCCCAAATCGCGGCGTGAAGCCGGCGGCATGACAGGCGAGGATGGTTGCAGCATAGAGGCCAAAGCCATCCCGGCGGCCATAGATCACGAAGGTTTCGTCGGCGAGCGTTGCAATGTCGATGGCTACCTCAGGGTCCCCTTGCGCGAGCGGATGGTCGCTCGGCATGGCCACCACCAAGGCGTCCTCTTGAATTTCCGTCACCGTGATCCCGTCGGTCGGCGGGGTCCAAAGGAACGCGCCGTCGATCCGGCCCGCGCGCAATTGATCGATCAGCTCCGAGCTTTGCTGCTCCACCAGCGTCACGGTCACGAGCGGAAAGGCTGCCCGAAACGCCCGGATCGAGCGGGCAACCAGCGGGTTAAAGGTGCTTGTGGCCGTCGCGCCGATGGCAAGACGTCCACGCTCGCCTCGCGCCGTCATTTTGGTCGTGTCGATGGTGCGGTCGAAATCGGCGAGGGTTGTCCGTGCGCCCGCCAAAAAGGCGCGGCCGGCTTCGGTGAGCTCCACGCCGCGCGGCTTTCGCCGAAACAAGCGCGCTTCCAGTTGATCCTCCATGCCCTTGATCATGCGGCTGAGCGGCGGCTGCTGAATGCCCAGCCGTTCGGCTGCGCGGGTCATGTGCCCCTCTTCGGCAACTGCAATGAAGGCGCGAAGCTGGCGGAGATCCATCGTCATGCTCCAAAAGGTATCGATATCGCGTCTAGACTATCATCGATGGTTGGCATCGGTCATGCTACGGTTTTTGCCATGCTCAAGAGGTCGCCGGTCTCGACCGAGCATCCGAGGGCCTCGGCCCACAGGACTTGCAGTTCTTTCGCGGAGAAGCGTCATGCTGCCTTGCCGTCGCCTCGTTCTCACCCTTGCGCTGTCGATGACCGCGGGAGCAACGCTCCCCTCGCACGCCAGCGACTATCCGGCCCGGCCGATCACGCTGATCGTGCCCTTTGCTGCCGGTGGCACCAATGACACGCTCTCACGCATCATCGCGGAGCACTTGGCTAAAACCCTGCGCCAGCCCGTAGTGATTGAGAATGACGCGGGTGCCGCCGGCACAACGGCTGCGACCAAGGCTGCCCGCGCGGCGCCCGACGGCTACACCTTGATCATGGGCAATATGGGCACCCATGGGGTTGCGCCCTTCCATTACCGCGCGCTGCGCTATGATCCCGTCCGCGACTTCACGCCTATTGGCGTGACAGCGGAAGTGCCGGCCGTCCTTGTCGCGCGGCGTGATTTTCCGGCGAATACACTTCCTGAATTCGTCGATTATGTGCGCCGCCACCAAGACAAAGTGAGCGAAGCCCATGTCGGCATCGGCTCGCCCACCCACACCTTCTGCACCCTGTTGCATGGGCTGATGGGCACCAAGGTCACCCGCATTCCCTATCGCGGCGGCGCGCAGGCCATGGCCGACCTGGTCGCGGGACACGCCGATTTCAGCTGCATTTCGCTCTCGGGTGCGGTGACGCAGATCCAGGCCGGCACGCTGAAGGCGCTGGCCATTGCCTCGCGTGAGCGCGCCGAGATGGTCGCCAATGTGCCGACGGCTGCCGAAGCCGGCATGCCGGACTTTAC
>JBAWYY010000541.1:0-2222 GCA_037143285.1 Alphaproteobacteria bacterium
CCTGCGAAGAACACGAGATAATAGGCAAGCACGCGACCGGTGATACGCGTGCCAAAGATCGTCGTCTCGACGAGGCTGAACCCTGGCCTGAGCGACGCGGGGACACTGAACGAGCGGCCGTCTTCACCGCCGGTGAGCTCGTTGAATTGGGTCGCGAGAATGGCGAAGGCTGAAGCCACAGCGAGCGTGATCATCGCGAAGAAGATCGCCTTGACCCGCAGCGACAAGAGCCCCACGAGCAGCGCAAGCGCGATCCCGATACAAAGGCCGATGACAAGGCCAAGGGCGATCACCGGATAAGTCGGCCCAAAATTATAAAGCGAGAGCCCAACGCCATAGGCCCCGATGCCGAAAAACATCGTGTGAGCGAAGGACACGATACCGGTATAGCCGAGCAAGAGGTCATAACTCGCCACCAACACGATGAAGATGCAAATCTTCGCCGCCGTATTGATTGCGGCTGAGCCCGAAAACAGAAAGGGCGCGAAGGCGAGACCAATGAAGATCGCGATCAAGATCGCCGCCAAAAGGCGGCTGCGGGGCAAATCATCGGAGAGGAAAAAACCAAGCATCGCCGTCACCGCTTCGCCACGGCATAGAGCCCTTGCGGCCGCCACATCAAAATCGCGACCATGAGCAGGATATTGGAGGCGAGCGCCACTTTCGGAGCCAAAAACGCGATGTAATTCGCCGTCATCGCCACAAGGATCGCGCCAAGGAAACAGCCGCCAACCGAGCCGAGCCCGCCGATGATGATAACGATGAAGACGAGCACCATGACATCGCCGCCAATGGCGGCCGTCAGCGTCTCCTTATAAAGCGCCCACAAGACACCGCCGAGCCCCGCGAGGGCCGAGCCAGCAACGAAGACACCGACAAACAGGCGACGCACGCGATAGCCGAGCGCCTCCACCATTTCGGCGTTTTCAACGCCCGCGCGGATCAGAAGCCCGATCTTAGTGCGGTTGAGCACGAGCATCATGCCGGCAAAGACCACGAGACCGACGGCGACCGCCAGCAAGCGGAACTTCTCGAAGGCGAAATCCCCAACCGTGATCGCGCCGCGTAACGCTGTCGGCAAGGCCATGGCTTTTTGATCACCGCCCCAGACCACGTGGATCAACTGCTCAGCGATAATGAGCCCGCCCATGGTGATCAGGATCTGCTTCAAATGCTGGCCATAGACCGGCTTCACGATCACGCGCTCGAACGCGAAGCCAAGCACGCCCGTGCCAAAGGCCGCGACCAGGGCTGCAAGGCCAAGGGCTGCCAAGTTGAGCATGAGGCTATCGGCCTGGGTCCAGCCGGCGAGCGGGCCAAGCACGGTCATGGCGAGATAGGCTCCGACCGCAATGAAGGCCCCGTGGCCGAAGTTGAGCACGTCCATGAGACCGAAGACGAGCGTCAGCCCGCTCGCGATGACGAAGATCATCATGCCCATGGCGAGCGCTGCGACCGTCAGCGTCATCCAGGTTACGGGATTGCCGATCAGCGGCAGGGCGAGTGCGGAGAGGATGACCGGCAGAAGCAGAGGCAGATAATCGGTCTTGATCTGGGGGATTGCGTCTGATGACGCGGCGGACATTGTCATGAAAGCCCCCTCATTGATGCGCATCGAGCGAAAGACCGAGAAGCCGCGTTTGCAAGGCGCCATCGCGAGCCAGATCCGCCATCGCGCCGCGATGCACGATGCGGCCATCGTCCATAACCGCAACCGTATCGCCAAGGCTCGCCGCGAAGCGAAAGTTCTGTTCCACCAACAAGATCGTGGTCTCGCGCTTGAGATCGGCAAAGGCTGCGATCATGGCCTCAATGATCGAGGGCGCGAGCCCCTTGGTGGGCTCATCGATCAGGATCATCGTGCGCGGCTCGATAATCGCGCGCGAGATCGCAAGCATCTGCTTTTGCCCGCCCGATAAGACGCCTGCCGGTGTCGTCCAGAATTTCTTCATGGCCGGAAAAAGCGCGAAGATGCGGTCAAGCCGTTCACCCTGGGGCGGGCCACGGCGAGCGGCCAAGACCATATTCTCGCGCACCGTCAGATCGGCAAAGACCGCCATACTCTCCGGCACATAGGCAATGCCGCCTTGCGCGATCTCCGGCGTCTCAAGCCCACCGATCGACCGACCATCGAATGTGATCACGCCCTTTGACGGCCGCCACAGCCCCATAATGGTTCGCAATGTCGTTGTTTTACCCGCCCCATTGCGGCCGAGAAGGAC
>JBAWYY010000542.1:0-2211 GCA_037143285.1 Alphaproteobacteria bacterium
GCAAGGGGTAGGCGACGCGGGTGTTCTCGGTCTTCGAGCCGTCGTCAAAATCGGGCTCGCGGGTCGCCTCGTCGATCACGACGTTCTCCATCACGGAGCCGAAGCGCTCGGTAGTGGCGTAGATCTCAGGCTCGGCCTCGCGGGAGAGCTTGATGGCCTTGGCGTAGCAGCCGCCTTCGAAATTGAAGACGCCGTCGCGGCCCCAGCCGTGCTCGTCGTCACCAAGAAGGGTGCGGGTGGCATCCGCCGAGAGCGTGGTCTTGCCGGTGCCGGAGAGGCCGAAGAAGATTGCGACATCGCCCGCCGGACCCACATTGGCCGAGCAGTGCATGGGCATGACGTGCTTGGGGGGTAGGAGGAAGTTGAGCATGGTGAAAACGCTCTTCTTCATCTCGCCGGCATAGCTCGTGCCGCCGATCAGGACGATTTTGCGGGTGAAATCGACCGCAATCACCGTTTCCGTGCGCACGCCATATTTCAAGGGATCGGCCTTGAACGAGGGCAGATCGACAATGGTCATGTCGGGTACGAAGGACGCAAGCTCAGCGCGATCCGGGCGGATCAGGAGGTTGCGGATGAAGAGATTGTGCCAGGCATATTCGGTGAAGACGCGGGTCTTGATCCGGGTCGCGGGGTCCGCGCCGCCGTGCAGATCCTGAACGAAGAGCTCGCGACCCTTGGCATGCGCAAGCATATCCGCCATCAACTGGTCGAAGGCCTGGGGCGTGATCGCACCGTTATTGTCCCACCACACCGTGTTCTCGGTGGTGGCATCGCGCACCACGAATTTGTCCTTCGGCGAGCGACCGGTGTGCTGACCGGTCTCTGCGACCAAGGGACCACCCGCGGAGAGATGGGCCTCACCACGCTTCAGCGCTTCCTCGACGAGCACCGGCTCCAAATAGTTCCAGTGGACGGCCTTGAGGTCGGAAAAGCCAAAGGCTTTAGCGCCGTGGTCCTTGTTCCAGATTCCGGTTTGTTTCACGGCATGATCTCCCGCAGGGCCCTGCTTTACATCGGGGGCTTGATCGCGCTGTCCTGACAAAGGTCAAGTCCAGTGTGGCGCATGCCTCTAGTCCAAAGGCTGTTTGCCGGCAAGTCCGCCAGTGGGAGGAGGGTAAATTTAACCACGATATCCCACGTTATCCCGGGGATGCGGATCGCTCCTGGCGTAGTGCGGTCACCTCCGCGCGCAAGATGCGCAGCTCCTGCAAAATGGCTTCATCCCGTGCCAGGTCGCGCTCTTTTGCGGCTTCCGCGCTTTGCGCATCCGCCTCCTTCTGCATGGCGGAAACCACCACACCGATGAAGAGGTTCAACACCATGAAGGTAGTCACCACGATATAGGGGACGAAGAACAGCCAAGCCTGCGGATATTGCTCCATGATCGGGCGAACGACGTTCTCTGACCAGCCTTCAAGCGTCATGACCTGAAATAGCGTGAAAACGCTGTCGGCAAGCGTGCCGAAATATTTCGGGAAGGCCTCGCCGAAGAGCTTCGTGCCCATCACCGCGAAGACATAAAAGATGATGCCGAGAAGGAGCGTGATCGAGCCCATCCCGGGCAGGGCGGTTAAGAGGCCCTGCACCACCCGGCGGAGCGAGGGCAGCACGGTGATGAGGCGCAGAACGCGAAGGACCCGCAAAGCGCGCAGCACCGACAGCGAGCCGGTTGCCGGGATGAGCGCGATGGCCACCACGATCAAATCGAAAATGCTCCAGGGATCCCTGAAGAAGGCGCTGCGATGAACCAGAATGCGGGCGGTGATCTCAGCGACAAAGACCGCGAGAATGAGTTTGTCGATGACCAAGATGATATCGCCATAGGCCTCCATCACCGCTTTGGATGTTTCCATTCCCAATGTGATCGCGTTGACCAGGATCAATCCGATCACAACGCGTTCGGTCAGGGGATTGGCGAGAATGGCACTGAGGCGGGCGATCATGGCGGGTCGTCCGGGATGTTTGATCAAGTGGCGGGGAACTGCCGCTCATGTGGCGCTGCAGCAAAATGTTTCAAGCCGTCGCCGCACGCGCTTTGCGTGGCGGATGGCTTCCCATCCGCGCGCCCCTGCGCTAGAGCGCGGTCGCGGGTTTTGGGCGCCTTCGCGCGGCGGATTGTGGGAGCATCGTCATGTCCGACATGCGGCTTGTGGTTGCCGGTGCATCCGGTCGCATGGGGCGTGTCCTGTCGCGTCTGATTGCGACCAC
>JBAWYY010000543.1:0-2207 GCA_037143285.1 Alphaproteobacteria bacterium
GCACTGCCATGCGCACGGCTACGCCCATCTCCACCTGTTCGCGGATGAGGGATTGGGCGCCGTCGGCTACCGAGGTTGAGATTTCCACGCCTCGGTTCATGGGACCGGGATGCATCACTAAGGCGTCGGGTTTGGCGTAACGGAGCTTGGCTTCATCGAGACCGAAGAAATGGAAATATTCTTGGACCGAGGGCACGAAGGAGCCGTTCATCCGCTCGCGCTGGAGGCGGAGCATCATCACGATATCGGCGTCAGCGAGGCCCGATTTCATGTCGCGGTGAACCTCGACGCCGAGACGCTCGGCAGCTGCAGGCAACAGCGTCGATGGTCCGATGGCGCGGACCCGCGCCTGCATGGTGTTCAAAAGGATGATGTTGGAGCGCGCAACCCGTGAATGCAGGATATCGCCGCAAATGGCCACCGTCAGGCGCTCGAGGCGGCCCTTATTGCGCCGGATGGTCAGCGCATCAAGAAGGGCCTGGGTCGGGTGTTCATGGGTGCCGTCGCCGGCGTTCACGACAGAGCAATCGACCTTCTTTGACAGGAGCTCGACCGCGCCGGACGCACCATGACGCATAATCAGAATATCAGGGTGCATAGCGTTCAAGGTGAGCGCGGTATCGATCAGCGTCTCGCCCTTTTTGATCGACGATTGCGCGACCGCCATGTTCATCACATCGGCGCCGAGCCTTTTGCCAGCGAGTTCAAACGAAGCTTGGGTCCGGGTGGACGCCTCGAAAAACAGATTGATTTGAGTGCGACCGCGTAAAACCGCCCGCTTCTTCTCGACCTGCCGGTTGAGGGTGACGAATTCCTCGGACAGGTCGAGCAGGCCGGTGATCTCGGCCGCAGAAAGCCCCTCGATGCCGAGCAAGTGCCGGCGAGCGAGGACGAAAGATGAGGCCGCTTGGGACATTAAAGCGGCTGCTTAAGCGGAGTCGGGGCCAAGGGCAAGGGCGCGAAAACGCCCATGCACAGCCTCATGCCGCTTCGACCTTGCCGAGCCGCTTGTCGAGATAGGTGCCGACCACTTCCATGAGGTCGTCGACGGTATTTTCAAAGAAATGGTTCGCGCCCGGTACGATCTTCTGATCGATCACGATACCCTTCTGAGTCTTGAGTTTCTCAACGAGCCCTTGGATGGCGCTGGGCGGCACAACCGCATCCTTATCACCATGGACGATCAAGCCGGAGGACGGGCAGGGGGCGAGAAACGAGAAGTCATAGAGATTGGCCGGCGGCGCAATCGAGATGAAGCCTTCGACCTCCGGACGGCGCATGAGAAGCTGCATGCCGATCCACGCGCCGAACGAAAAGCCCGCGA
Source organism: Alphaproteobacteria bacterium (assembly GCA_037143285.1). Lineage (GTDB taxonomy): Bacteria > Pseudomonadota > Alphaproteobacteria > Rhizobiales > Phreatobacteraceae > Phreatobacter. The sequence continues at coordinate 1,325 of JBAWYY010000543.1, forward strand.
TCCAGCAGGTGCGCGCATCGGGATTGAGGGCTTGAGCATAATCGAGGGCGGAAGCGGCATCGGAGAGCTCGCCGGACCCATGATCGAAGGACCCCTGGCTGCGTCCAACCCCACGGAAATTGAAGCGGAGGACCGAAAAGCCGCGGTTCACGAACTGATAATAGAGGTTGTAGACGATTTGATTGTTCATCGTCCCCCCGAATTGGGGGTGAGGGTGAAGCACGAGGCCGATGGGGGCGTTGCGCTGCTTGGCGGGATGATAACGTCCTTCGATCCGGCCAGCCGGACCGCTGAAGATCACCTCGGGCATGAATGGTCCTCTCAACTCATCTTGATCTGGAGGGGTTTGCGGCGCCCCGGCCGGAGCGCCGATCCTTGACAGGTGGAACCCCAAACCCTAGAATTTAGAAACGTTCTAAAAAGGTCTCGCACCCCTGCGGCTGCCGTCGGGGACGAGGCCATTCCGCTTTCGGGATCGGGCCTATAGCACGAACACGCCGGCGGTTGCCACGAAAAAGCTGATGGTGTCGGGCCCCCGCCAATGACGCGCGTCTATTGCGACCATAATGCTACCTCGCCGCTGCGTGACGTTGCTCGCGCGGCGATGCTGACGGCGTTCGAAGCGGGCGGCAATGCGTCTTCCGTGCATGCCGAGGGCCGCGCCGCGCGGCGGATGGTTGAGGAAGCGCGCGAGACAATTGCGCTTGGTCTCAGTGTTGTGTCCGGGGGCATTACGTTCACGGGCGGTGCGACCGAGGCAGCCGCCACCGTTCTGCGCCCCTTCGGTTCTTTTCAGCGCCTGATCCTGGGCGCAACCGAGCATGTGGCGGTTCGCGAGGGGCATGGGTTCACGCCTGATGCGGTGACGACCATCGGCGTTGAT
>JBAWYY010000544.1:0-2177 GCA_037143285.1 Alphaproteobacteria bacterium
CGAAGCCCGTCAAGCCCGCAGCCTAGGCGCGGCAGCCGCTTTTCCAAAACGATGCGAGGGGGACCTCGACCGAGCGCAACACGGCGCTCGCGGTCTCATCCTCTCGCCATCACATCTTATAGGCCATGCGGAAGCCGCCCCAATGCTTGCCGAACACGCGGATCGGCGCATCGATTTCCTTCATCATGATGGTCACGCCATTGCCCATGTCGCGGGCATAGGACTGGACCAGGAAGGGGCGGACATTGCGCGCGGCGGAGAGCCCGGCGCGATCATCGAAGACGCGCTTGTTGCGGCAATTGGCAACGTTCCAGGCGGGATCATCGGGCTTTTGCGGGTGCGAGTAGATCTTATTGTGCACGGGCAAATAGGCGTTGCGGTCGACCGCAGCACAGAAGGCCATGCGGCTGTCGGTCGCCAGCAAGGGCTCCTGAATGCCGGGCAATATCTGCTCCAGGAAGGCGAGCCCGTTGGTGGTGAACTGGACCGGGTTGGTCCCGGGGATTGGGACATAGACATTGTCGAAGAGCGCTTCGCGGGTCACGCGGCCCTTGGTGATCGCATCCTCAAAGGCCTGGCTGATAGTGGCGGCCGCTGTCTGCGTGCGGGCGATCCGCTCGGCATCCATATCGCGCAGGGCCTGAAGGCGCTGCACGAGTGCTGCCTTGGCGTCAGCGCCAATGGACGTGATCTGGCAGTGGAGGCCGAGGGGCGAAATCGACACGATCGCGAGCTTGACGCGGCCGATGCCATTGGCCTCGACATCAAGGGTGCGGCCGGCCGAGAAGATTTTCGCGTCGGGCACGCGCAACAGCATGCCGTCTTCGGAGAGGTCGACGGTCTTGCCGTCCACTTGACCTGCCGGACCCGAGATGCGGACCGGGATATCGGCCGGCAGACGGTCAAAGCGGCGACGATCGCCCATATCGGACTGGCGCAGGAAGATGACGAAGCGCGAGCGGAGCTTGTCGGTCAGCGCCTGTGCATTCTTGCCCGCGCGGTCAGCGTTATGAGCGGTCTCGGCTGCTTTTTCGGCCGCAAGATCGATGGCCTTCGCGCCACCGGCGACATCGCCGACGAAACGCGTGCTCTCAGCGGCGGAGCGGGAGAGTTCGCCAATGGTTGCGATCTGCTCTTCCACCGCACTCGAGACCGACATGAACACCGGGCGGATGGCTTCGACGGCGGTTGAGATTTCGCGGATCGCCTGAATCGAGATCTGGCTGTCGGAGCGCAGCTTTTCGATGCGGCTCGCGATCTCCTCCGTTGCCTTCTGGGTTTCCTGCGACAGGGTCTTCACTTCATTGGCAACGACCGCAAAGCCCTTGCCCATTTCGCCCGCGCGTGCGGCCTCAATGGTGGCATTCAGCGCCAGGAGATTGGTCTGGCGGGCGATCTTGCCGATGAGGCCGACGACGGCGTCGATCTCAGCGGTGGAGGCGCGCAACCCGTCAACGCTTTCGCCGGCCCGTTGGGCCGCCGAGGTTGCTTGATCGGTGACATCAGCGGCTTGCCGGACCTGTTGGCCGATTTCAGCGCTGGATTGAGCAAATTCTTCTGTTGCCGCTGCCAATTGGCGGGCGTTCTCGGTCGCAACAGCCGAGAGATCGGCGAGGGCCGACGAACGCTCGCGAATGGCGGCGAGCGCGTGGGTGGTGGCCTCGATCTCGTTATGCACATTACCGGCCGCACCGGAGACGTCATGGATCACGGCCGTCAGATCGGCCTCCACCATGTCGATGCTTTCCTTGATGAGATTAATTCGGGCGAGGAGCGCTGCTGCTTCGTCTGCCGTCGTCGTGCTTTCGACCGCAACCGGCGCCTCTTCCGCCACCGTTGTCTTGGTGCGAAATGCGCTCAACAAAGCCTTCACTGCCATAGCCAACCCCACGCATGTCCCAAGTTTTTCGGGATTCAGGTCGCTCGACCATGCCGGTTCAGGGTTAAGTCACGGTTAAAAAATGCAAAATCACTAAGGGTATTTGTTTACTACTCTAGGACAGGAGCGCCTATCCGATCAGCCCAGCAACTATAGAGGGCAGCTTCGAATAGTCCGAGATAATAACGTCGGGTTTCAGCGCTTCGAGCGGTATCTGGGTATAGCCTCCAGAATAGCCGATCACTGGGATTTTTGCCGCCTGAGCCGCGCGAATGTCGGGTTCTGAGTCGCCCACCAT
>JBAWYY010000545.1:0-2170 GCA_037143285.1 Alphaproteobacteria bacterium
CGAACCGCGCGACTGGAAGACGGTTTGCACGAGGGCGCGAGCGCCGGCCTTCATGTCCTCGACGTCTGCCCGGAGCGAACCGGTGACATCAAGCGCCAACACGATCTCCAGGCCGCCGGTTCCGTAGCTCGTTTGAGCAAGGCCGCCGATATCAAACTTGGGGATCCCCAGGACCTTCGCGAAATTGGTCTCGACATCGGTGTTCATCGTGACCGTTACAGTCGGATTTGCACCGCTGCCAAAGGTCACGTTGAAGGAGCGACCGCGCAGTTCAGGCGGTAAGTTTGCCGCCATGGAATTCTCAACGGCGCGACGGGCTTCGGTTTCACTGCCGGTGACCTGGCGCTGCCGGGCGCCTGCCAAAGCTGCCGCATCCAACGCGTTTTGCATTTGAGAGCGGACGCGGGTGGCATTGGAATAGTCCACATCCCCGCCGATCAAGCCAACGATCGGGATGATGCAAATGGCAAAAATGACCGCGACATTCGCGCGCTGGTCAGCCTCTGCTTTTTTCGTAAGGGGAGCGGAAGCTGCCAAGAGGCGCGAGCGAAGCGATTTTGCAGAATTGGACATGGGCATACCTGACGCGAGTGTCGCGAACAGGCCGATCAAGCGCCGTAGCCCTTTCCGTTCCCCTTACATTCACCCGATGGCCGCGCTAAATGTCAGCGCATCGTTACCATTTAGTACAAGTTTACCGATCTTGGGTTGAGCAGGCCTTACGGGTAAATGCCTGCTAGTTCACTAGGCCAAGATATCGCGGGGCTCGAGGTCCAAGCGACTTGCGACCATATCCGCAAGCGCGAGTGAGGCGGTGAGCCCCGGGCTCTCGATACCAAAGAGCGCGACGAGGCCGGCAATGCCGTGGTCTCGTGGTCCGCTTACACGGAAATCGGGCATGGGGCTGCTTGGTCCATGAAGCTTCGGTCGGATCCCGGCATAGTCGGCTTGGAGTGCGCCGTCCGGGAGCGTTGGCCAATAGCTTCGGATCGCTTCATAGAAAGACGCGACGCGGGTCGGGTCGACTTGAAGATCCTCATCATTCTCAACCCATTGGACATCAGGGCCGAATTTACAGCGACCCTGCAGATCGATGGTCGCGTGAACGCCGAGCCCTGCCGCATCGGGCATGGGGTAGACGAGGCGCGAGAAAGGCTGGCGCCCGACGAGGGAGAAATAATTGCCCTTGGCGTAATATTGTTGGGGAACGTGGTCAGCGGGAAAACCCGCGATGCGCCTGGCAAGCCCAGGTGCGCCGTGGCCTGCCGCATTCACGAAGATACGTGTTGTGATCTCGGTTGGTTCCGCGCCGCCCGTCACCAGCCGAATGTCGTCGCTGGTAATGGCGCCCTCTAAGATCGGCGTTTCGAAGGCGACCATTCCGCCGGCGTCCTCAAGATCACCTTGATAGGCGAGCATCAGGCCGTGGCTGTCGACAATGCCTGTTGTCTCGGACAGAAATGCCTGCACGCATTCGACTTCCGGTTCGAGGTCTCGGGCCTCATCGCGGCTGAGCCAGCGGAGGCCCGTCACCTGATTCGCATGGGCTTGATCCCAGATCGCTCGGAGTTTGGAGACCTGAGCCTCTGTTGTCGCCACCATCAGCTTGCCGCAGGCCTTCACTGAGACGCCGCGAGCAGCCGCATAGCGGTAGAGAAGTTGCTTGCCCTGAACGCAACTCAAGGCCTTGATCGACCCTGTCGGATAATAAAGCCCCGCATGGACGACCTCGGAATTGCGAGAAGATGTCGCCGTTCCAATGGCATCGGCCTTTTCGAGCACGATAGTCTCAAGGCCGGCAAGTGCCAGACGCCGCGCGATGGCAAGACCAACGACGCCGGCACCTGCAACGACGGCATCAATGGAATAGGCTGTCATGGGAATAGGCCATCATAGCTAAGCGTCCGGTCAAAAAGGGGATCGACGCTTTGGTGTCATTTGCCTTGTCGCATCGCAAGCGGTGAGTCGACATAAACTCTATCCGACTGGATGTGCTGTCTTCGGTCGCGGACGCATCCCGACAGACCGGTAAGTGGTATTATAATGCCGTTGTCGATTAGGGCGCGATCCGAATTCAGCGGGACCAACGACTGACAATATCGAAATATGCGGGAAATTTGGTGGAGCCAGGCGGAATCGAACCGCCGACCTCTTGAATGCCATTCAAGCG
>JBAWYY010000546.1:0-2168 GCA_037143285.1 Alphaproteobacteria bacterium
TTCTGCCGGATCTTGGCCGAGGTGCGCCGCGCGATGTCGATGGCGGCCGGCACCAAGCGCGGGTCTGTGCGCATGAGCGTGACGGCTGCAGTTTCAATGGCCGCGTCGGCACCCGAACCCATGGCAATGCCGACGGAGGCATGCGCAAGGGCCGGCGCGTCATTCACGCCGTCGCCGACCATGGCGACCGTGCGCCCGGCGGCAATGAGCGCTTCTACATGGGCGGCCTTGCCATCGGGCTTAACGCCGGAGACCACCGCATCCGCGCTAAGACCCAGGGCCTCGGCCACATGGCGGGCGGGACCTGCCGCGTCCCCCGTGATCATCATCACCTGGACCTTGAGCGCTTTGAGCCGTTGAACCGCCTCCAGGCTGCCGGGATGGCCTTGGTCCGCCAGCGCGATCAGGCCGATGAGCTTGCCATCAGCCGCAATGGCGGTCACCGTCTTGCCCTCGTCGCTCAAGGGCTCGATGGCATTGGCAATTGCTGCGAGGTCGATGCCTTGCGCCTTCAAGAAGGCGGGCGTGCCGGCGAAGACGTGACGGCTTGCCACCTCGCCCTCAACGCCCTCGCCGATATGGGCGCGGAAATTCGTGACGGGGGCAAGGGTGAGCCCTTCGGCGAGAGCGAGCGCGTGAATGGCGCGGCCGAGCGGGTGCTCGCTGCCGGCCTGGAGGGCGCCGGCGAGGCCGAGGAGGTCTTGGCGGCTCACGCCTTCGACCGGGATCGCATCGGTCACCTCCGGTCGCCCCAGCGTCAAAGTGCCGGTTTTGTCGAAGACGACGGTGTCGATGGCGGCCGCCCGCTCCAAGGCCTCGATATCCTTCACGAGAATGCCGGCGCGTGCGGCAGCGCCCGTGCCCGCGACCAGGGCTGCGGGGGTCGCGAGCCCCAGCGCGCAGGGGCAGGCGATGACGAGCACCGAGACAGCCGCGACCATGGCCTGTTCGAGATCGGCGCCAACAGCGAGCCAGCCGATAAGCGCGCCAAGCGCGATGACGACCACAACGGGCACAAAGACAGCCGAAATGCGGTCGACCAGGCGCTGCACCGGCGCCTTGCCGGTTTGGGCGGCTTCGACGAGGCGAGTGATGCGGGCAAGTGTCGTGTCTTCGCCCGTCGCAATGGCTGTGACGGTGACGAGCCCCGCGCCGTTCAAGGCGCCGGCAATGACCCGGTCGCCCGGCCGCTTGATGACCGGCACGCTTTCGCCGGTGATGAGGCTCTCGTCCGCTTCTGCCTGGCCGGTGGTCAGCGTGCCGTCGACGGCAAAGCGCTCTCCCGGCTTGACCACGAGAAGGTCGCCAGCGCGGACGCTGGCAATGGCCACTTCGGTCTCGACGCCTTCGATCAGCTTGCGCGCGACCTCAGGTCGAAGCGCGATGAGCGCCCGCACGGCCTTGGTGGTTCCGGCCTTAGCGCGGGTTTCCAGCACCTTGCCGAACAGGACGAGGGTGAGGACTGCGGCAGCCCCCTCGAAATAGAGATGGCCATGGGCGTGCTCGCCATGGCGCAAGAGCATGACAAGCGAGAAGAGGAAGGCAGCAGAGGTGCCGAGCGAAACGAGCACGTCCATATTGGCGCTGCCGGCGCGCAAGGCCTTCCACGCGCCGCGATAAAAGCGCTGGCCGGCCAAGATTTGGACCGGCAGCGCCAGCGCCAATTCGGTCCAGGGGGCGGGATGCCAGGTTGAGCCCAGGGGCGCGAGCATCATGGGCAGCACGAGCGGCAAGGTGAGAAGCGCCGACAACACGAAAAGCACGGCCGTGCGGCGGTCCTCGCCGCGTCGTTCGGCCTCAAGCGCTTCGCGGGCAAGGCGCCGCTCTTCCGCCGAGCCCTTGCGCACCATGGCGCCATAACCGCTCGCCGCAATGGCGGCCACGACGGCGTCATCGCTTACGCCGGAGTTTGCGACGATGTCCGCGCGTTCCAGCGCGAGATTGACCGAGACCGAGGCGATGCCGGGCACGCGGGCCACCACCTTTTCCACCCGCGCGGCGCAGGCCGCACAGGTCATGCCCGTGATGTCCAGGGTCACGCTCCGCCCGGCCGCGCCGGCAACGGGCGGCTTGGGCGCCGGTGCATGAGCGCCGGGCGTAGTTTTGAGAAGTGTTTCAGACGGGGTGTGGGTCATGATGATCTGACTCTACACGTGAGGGTGTAGAAA
>JBAWYY010000547.1:0-2167 GCA_037143285.1 Alphaproteobacteria bacterium
ATCACCGATGTGTCCAAGGCAACTGTCTCGCGCTGGAAATCAGGGGATGCCAAGCCCTTTCCGCGCAATGAACTGATCTTGTCCGACCTGCATTACGTCGTGGCTCGCCTCCAGAGCTATTATTCACCCGACGAGGTTCGTACCTGGCTTTACGCGCGCCATCCCCAGTTGAACGGGGAACGGGCCATCGACGTCATCCATCAAGAGCGCACGATCGAGGTCCTGAAGGTCATCGACCGCTTGGAAAACGAAGTGTTCCTGTAGTCGATGACCCCGATCAAACGACGCCGCGACAATCACTTGATCGATGCGATAGAGGCCATCGATCCCGTGACGTACAAAGGAACGGTGTGGCGGGTGGTAAGGGAGACCCGCTCGCCGCTGGCCTGCGCCCGGTCCGGCGGTCGTTGGGACGACGGCACCTTCGACGTTCTTTTTACAGCTACCGAAAAGGACGGGGCCATCGCTGAGATGTATTTCCATCTCGCTCGGGGACAGCCGGTCTTTCCCTCGCAGGTGCGCTACGGCGTGCACGAGCTCTCCGTGGCGCTCACGCGAGCCCTGAAGCTCATCGACCTCGCGGCGCTCGCCAGCCTCGGATTAGACACCGCCAAATATGGCCAGCTCTCCTATGACGCGAGAACGGAAGAATATCCGCGGTCCCAGGACATCGCCGAGATCGCTCACTTCCTCGATTTTGACGGCCTGATCGTTCCAAGCGCTCGGTGGGACTGCAGCAACGTCATTCTGTTCTGCGACCGTGTCCCGCCGGACGCGATGGAGGCGGTCCAGGATCACGGGCTCATCGACTGGAGGGCCTGGGCGAAACGCGTCGGGCGATAGGTAGCGGCCAGACACGACCGCGACGATGACGTGATCGAAGGGCAGTTCGCCCCGCCCTCCCCCCGACCGCGGTTGCGCTCACGGCCCCCATTGTGTATGAGCCCTCCTTCGCTCACCGGCCCTCCGCACCCCTGGAGGCAGGCCGGCGGGTTTACTCGTTTTGGAGATACGACCATGGCTGCCATCAAAGAGATGTCGGCGACGGTCCGCACGAAGAGCAGCAAGGGGGCTGCCCGTGCCGAACGTCGTGCCGGCCGCGTTCCGGGTGTGATCTACGGGGACAAGAAGCCCCCGCTGTTGATCTCGGTGGACTACAAGATCCTGCATCAGCGGATCTATGCGGGCCACTTCAAGTCGACCGTCTATATGCTGGACGTGAACGGCGAGAAGCACCGCGTCATCCCCCGCGACTACCAGCTTGAACCCGTGCGCGACATGCCGGTTCACGTGGACTTCCTCCGCCTCGGCGAAGGCGCGGAAATCAGCGTCGACGTGCCCGTGCACGTGAAGGGTTCGGACACCTCGCTCGGCATCAAGCGCGGCGGCTCGGTCAACCTGATCGAGCATTCGATCACGCTGCTGTGCAAAGTCGACATGATCCCGGATGGCGTTGATATCGACATCTCCGCCTTGAACATCGGCAGCACCGTGCACCTGAAGGACATCGTGCTGCCCGCCGGCACGCGCGTGACCACCAAGGACAATCCGACGGTCCTGTCGATCGTGCCGCCGACGGTCTTCGCTGATGCGGCACCTGCCGCTGACGCCGCTCCCGCTGCAGCCCCTGCGGCCGCCAAGGGCGCGCCGGCCGCTGCCAAGGCAGCTCCTGCCGCTAAGGCTCCGGCTGCCAAGAAGTAAGCATCAGCCTCACGCTGATCAGCTCTCGATCAGGGGCGCTTCTCACCAGAAGCGCCCCTTTCTCGTTGAAGCGAGACTTGCGCCGACACCCTTGAATCAAAGTCTCAGGCTTGAGGCAAAAGCGATTCCGCGTCATGGACTTAGGGCCCACTCCTCGCAGCCCTGATGAGCTCATCGTGAATCACATTCTGCGCCTCGTCTTGCAGCATCTGCTGACCGTGAACCTGAGGGGAGCGCCGTGATCGTCCTTGCTGGTCTCGGCAATCCCGGCGCGGCCTATGCCGGCAACCGCCACAATATCGGCTTCATGGCGCTAGACGCGATCCACGCCCGTCACCGCTTCTCGCCCTGGCGTGCGCGCTTTCAAGGGGTGAGCAGCGAGGGGGTGATTGATGGTACCAAGGCGCTCTTGCTCAAGCCCGCCACCTATATGAACGAGAGCGGCCGCGCGGTGGGGGAAGCTCTG
>JBAWYY010000548.1:0-2165 GCA_037143285.1 Alphaproteobacteria bacterium
GCGCACGGGCGCTTTTTCGCCGTGATAGGCGTCATGGGCCTCGAGCACGCAGCGCTCGTCGATCCGGAACTCCTTCACCTTATAGGGTCCGGTGCCGACCGGCGCGCGTTCCCAGGCCTCAAACGACGGGGCCGCCTCATAGGCGCGCTTGGAAATAATTTGCGAAGCCCATCCGGCAAGCCGTTGCTCGATCAAGGCATCGCTGACGGAAGAGGTCACACGCACGGTGCGCGCATCGATCGCGTCCACGCGAGCGAAGGTGCCGACAAAGATGCGGGAAACCGGACGTCCAGGGGCATTATCGCCGGTCATGCGCTGAGGGCCGAAGGAGAAAGCGACATCCTCAGCCGTCATCAGTGAACCATCGTGGAAGCGGACGCCGTCTTTCAGCGTCAGTTCAACCATGGTGGGCGAAAGCCGTGTCCAGGATTGGGCGAGCCCCGGCACCAGCTTCATGCCGTCCTTGTAATCGATCCGGATCAGGCTCTCGAACACATTGAAGCCGATGCGCCAGGAGACATTGGAGAACTCGCGCACCGGTTCCAGCGACCGAGGGCTGCCTTGGGTCGCGACCACTAAGCGTCCGCCGTTGGACGCCGCACCCTGGGCGTTGGCCGAAGGCGAGAGGCTGAGCGCGCCGGCACCGAGAATGAGACCGCGCCTGTTGATCCGGACCATGATGTTCCCCTCACATGAAAAAGCGAGCGGCACCGAGGCGGCGCCGCTCGTCGTAGATCGTGTCAGCGCGTGGCCGGCAGAATGCGGAAGTTGGTGGCGCGGAAGTCCATGGCCTGGGTGGGCGAGGGCTTCCACTCGATGTCGCGACGCTTGCCGAAATAGAGCACTGAGCGATGGAGGACGGTGTAGCCAGGGTCCTCGCGTTCAATAATTTCCAGCATGCGGCCAAAGGTTGTCCGCCGAACCGCGGGGTCGGTGGAGGTTTCAAGCACCGTGCAGAGGCGATTGAACTCTTCATTGGTCCACTCGCCGGCCTGCTGCTGCTGACCACGTTCGCAATGCTGATTGACGATGGAGGAGATCGGGTCGTTGAACGGTGCCGAATTCGACCAATCGCGGATCGCGCGGGGATTGGCCGTGTTCGAGCGGTCAAAAATCTGCTGCCAGTTCTCGACCATCTGGAGTTGGACGTTCAGGCCAACCGCTTTCCACATCTGCTCAAGCGCCTGGGCGGTAGGAACCTGGTTGGTGTAGTAGCCAGACGCCACGCGGTAGGGGATGACCTCACCGCGATAGCCGGCTTCCGCCAACAAGCGGCGGGCAAGCGCCGGGTCATAGGCCGGCACCGTCCAATCGGCATGGAACATCGGGCCGTAATATTCCCACTGCAGGCCCGCCGGCACCGAGGTGCGCCCGAGGAACAGCGCCTCGACGATCAGGTTGCGGTCAATGGCATGGGTCAGCGCGCGACGAATGCGCGCATCTTGCAGCCGCGGATGGTTCTTATCGAACACGAGAAGACGATGGTTGAGGATGGCGCCGCCGACGACATCATGACGGGCCGAGCGCTCAATGGCGCGGAACTGGTCGGGCGGCACGTCGGTGATGAAGTCGAACTGACCAGAGATCAGTCCGTTCACGCGGGTGGCGATTTCAGGCACAACCACGAAGCGGAGTTCGCGGATCGGCGGCCGCCCGCCCCAGTATTCGTCATGGGCTTCAAGGACGAGAATGTTGTCCGGACGGAATTCCTTCACGCGATAGGGGCCGGTACCAACCGGGCGGCGGGCCCAGGTACCCCAATTTTCAGCCGCGAGAAAGGCGCCGCGCGAGATGATCTCGGTGCCGTTGCGGGTCAGGCGGCCCTCAATGGTGAGGTCGGGAACCTTATTGGTATAGCGGACGGTATGGGTGCCGATGGCCTCCATCGATCCGAAGGCCGGCAGGAGCCGCCCGGCAATGGCAACCGCTTCGCGCGGCACCGAGGTGGCCGTCTGCGCGCCCTGCGCAAACAATTGACCGCCGGTCGCGGGCGCGGCCTCATTACCCCACATGCGCTCACGGCCGAACGTGAACACAACGTCTTCAGCCGTCATCTCGCGGCCGTCATGAAATTTCACGCCGCTACGCAAGGTGAACTCGAGGGTGCTATAGTCAATGCGGCGATAGCTCTCGGCCAAACCCGGCCGCAGGCGCAGGTCGCCGGT
>JBAWYY010000549.1:0-2162 GCA_037143285.1 Alphaproteobacteria bacterium
GGCAGAGCCTTCAGTCGATGGTGTGAGGCAATTGGTCAGCGGCGGCGTGCGACAGCCCGGAAGCCGGCATCGGCCGCCTCAATGGCACGGTCAATATCATCAGCGGTGTGCGCGCAAGACAGGAACATATTGTGTTTGGGATGGAAATAGGCCCCACCCCGCAAGCTCTCGCTGCAAAACAGCATGCCCTTGGAAAAATTGGCATCATCGTCGAACAGCATCAGCGGCATTTGCGCCGGCCCACTATGGCGAATGGCAACGCCATGAGCTTCGGCCCGCTCGCTTAGGCCTGCGCGCAGCCGCTCACCCAAGGCCTTCATGATCTGCGGACCATCGATACGCTCAAGCTCTTTGAGAGTTGCGAGGGCAGCCGCCATCGGAACGGCTTGGCACCAGAATGAGCCGGTCGTGAACACCCGGCTGGCCGCTTCGCGCCAGCGCTCGGCGCCTGAAAGCGCGGCTAACGGATAGCCATTGGCAATCGCCTTGCTCCAGGCAGAAAGATCGGGCCTTACCCCCAGGCTTTCCCAAGAACCGCCGAGATGGAGGCGGAAGCCCGCGCGCACATCATCCAGAATAAGGGCGGCCCCGGTTTCATCACACAGCTCTCGCAGCCGGGTCGCGAAGGCAGCCGTCGGCATCTCCAATGCGCGCGCCATGTCGTGACGAAAGGCGGTGACGACGACGGCGGCAAGGTCGTCTCCAGCCTGATCGAAGGCCGCCTCGACACTTGGAATGTCGTTATATTCAAAGGTCAGGATATGGGCACGGTCTTCAGTGGTGACCCCGGCAAGCGAGGGGGAGCACCAGGGCACTGCCCCATGGTAGCTTCCCTTGGCAACCAGCACCTTGCGCTTGCCCGTGCCCGCGCGCGCGATCGTCACTGCTGAGGTGGTCGCATCGGCGCCGTTCTTCTCAAACAGCACCCAGGCGGCATGGGGGATCATCGATACCATACGCTCTGCGAGATCAACCAAAACAGGCGCCGGACCGTTCATTGTATCGCCGCGCGCCGATTGATCTTGGGCCGCAGCTTCGACCACGGGATGGCGGTGACCCAGCACTATGGGTCCCCAGCTACACATGAAATCGATGATTTCGCGCCCGTCCACATCGGTCAGGCGACACCCCCTGGCGCTCTCAAAATACTGCGGATAGCCCTCGGGTAAATTTGCAGCGTTCAGATGACCCCACAGCCCGCCCGGAATGACCTGACGTGCGCGGGCCCGAAGCGACGCATCGGACGAAAGGTGGGGTGGGCTTGAACTCATGATCAAAGCCTACTCGAACCATCGCGTCAGGCAAAAGCTCATCGCGGACGACTGCCATGCATCACGACCCGTAGACTGTCTTAGTGGGGGAGGATCGATACTGTCGAACGAACCGAAATCGTCTCAGAGAAGGCCCCTACCCCAGCACGGCTCAGGCAACACCTAGCTGACGCCGCCAGGCCAAGAGCAGCGGTGCGTCGGTCAGCGAATCGCGACCAATTCAGGAAAGTTGGCGGAGACAGAGGGATTCGAACCCTCGGTACGCCTTTTGAGCGTACACTCGTTTAGCAAACGAGCGCCTTCAGCCTCTCGGCCATGTCTCCGTCATGTGCCTCTATGCCCAAGCGGTTCTGGCTTGGCAAGCACTGCGATAAGGCGGCGTGCAGGTTGATGTGCGAAGCGGATTGCGACCTAAGAAAATTGCCCCCCTGCCTAAGGATCATCGCCCCTCCGCGCCTTCTAAGCCGCACGCCCTCAATGCCTCGCAGGTTCAACCGCCTCGCACACCGGCCCGCCGCGCCGCCATTGCCAGCGGCCATAGCGCCAGGGGAGAAACCAGCGCCCTTCGGGCGTCATCGCCTCGGGGACATTATCGATGCCGGAGGTGCCATAGGGGTGGCACCGGCAGAGCCGGGCGAGCCCCATCCAGCCGCCGGCCCAGAGGCCGTGGCGCATGATCGCCTCATCCATATAGGCCGAGCAGCTCGGCAAATGGCGGCACCAGCGCCCGATCAGCATGGAGAGCGAGAGCTGATAGGCGCGCAACAGCCCATGAGCGACAAATCGCGGCCAGCGGCTCACGCGCCGGTCGGCAAAGAGGGGATCGAGGTCGCTCACATCAGGCGCTCCCTGGCGTCAAGCGAAGCGATAACAAGCTGCCAGCCTTTTCGC
>JBAWYY010000550.1:0-2161 GCA_037143285.1 Alphaproteobacteria bacterium
GGCGGGCCCAGCACCGCCACATTGCGATGGATGATGGCCAGCGTCTGCCCGGACGGGGGAACGGCAAGGTCAGAGCGGACCCCCGCCAGGTCGACCGTGCCGCGCTCCAGCGCGGCGGCGGCCTCGGCCGGACCCTCGGCCGGCACGAGACGCAGGCGCACGGTGGAGCGGTCGCGGCGCAGGAGCTGCCCGACGGCCGTCATGACGCGCACGTCCTCGCTGCCGGGCGGCCCCACCGCGACGGTCAGTTCAGTCGGGCGCGTGGCAAAGTATCCGCCAGCCGTAACGGCAACAGCGGCCACAAGGGCCGAAGCGACTAGGATTCCTGCTCGCCTCAGCACGCCTTCCGCAGCCCTCACGGGTTGGGACGGCTCGCCATGAGCCGGCCATCCCTCAGGTGCGATCTAGAGCCAAGAAGGCGACCGAAAAAGGGCCGAGGCGCCAGAAATGGTCAAAGGCCGTGCTTGCGCTTGCGGGCCCCCAGGGTGCGCAGCCGCAGCGCGTTGAGGCGGATGAAGCCTGCCGCGTCGCGGTGGTCATACGCCACCGCGCCTTCCTCGAAGGTGACGAGGTCCTGGTCGTAGAGCGAATAGGGGCTCTCGCGGCCGATCACCCAGGCGGAGCCCTTGTAGAGCTTCAGGGTGACGCGGCCGGTGACGGCCTCCTGCGACCGGTCGATTAGCGCCTGCAGCATCTCGCGCTCCGGCGCGAACCAGAAGCCGTTGTAGATGAGCTCGGCATATTTCGGCATCAGCTCGTCCTTGAGGTGGGCCGCACCCCGGTCGAGCGTGATCGACTCGATGCCGCGATGCGCCACTGCCAGGATGGTGCCGCCGGGCGTCTCGTACATGCCGCGGCTCTTCATGCCGACGAAGCGGTTCTCGACGAGATCGAGGCGGCCGATGCCGTTGGCGCGGCCCAGCGCGTTGAGCTTGGCCAGCAGCGTGGCGGGCGACAGCGCCTCGCCGTTGATCGCCACGGCGTCGCCGCGGGCGAAGTCGATGGTGATGGTGGTGACGACGTCGGGCGCCTTCTCGGGATCGATGGTGCGCGAATAGACGTAGTCGGGCACCTCGACCGAGGGATCCTCCAGAACCTTGCCCTCCGAGGAGGCGTGCAGGAGGTTGGCGTCGACCGAGAACGGCGCCTCGCCGCGCTTGTCCTTGGCAATCGGGATCTGGTTGGCTTCGGCGAAGGCAATCAGCTGCTCGCGCGAGCGCAGGTCCCACTCGCGCCAGGGCGCGATGATGGTGATGTCGGGCTTCAGCGCGTAGTAGGCGAGCTCGAAGCGCACCTGGTCGTTGCCCTTGCCGGTGGCACCATGGGACACGGCGTCGGCACCGACCGCCTCGGCGATCTCGATCTGGCGCTTGGCGATCAGCGGCCGGGCGATCGAGGTGCCGAGCAGGTACTGGCCTTCGTAGAGCGCGTTGGCGCGGAACATCGGGAAGACGAAGTCCTTCACGAAGGTCTCGCGCAGGTCGTCGATGAAGATGTTCTCGGGCTTGATACCGAGCATGAGCGCCTTGTCGCGCGCCGGGCCGAGTTCCTCGCCCTGGCCGAGATCGGCGGTGAAGGTCACCACCTCGCATTTGTAGGTGGTCTGCAGCCACTTGAGGATCACGCTGGTGTCGAGGCCGCCGGAATAGGCGAGCACGACCTTCTTCACGTCCTTCACGCGCATCGGGCGCCCCCATGATCGTCGAAACCCGGGCGGTATGGTGCCGACCGGCAGGCAAGGCAAGACCGCCCGCCGTTGCCGGGGCCACCGTGCCCATGCTTCACTTTGGCTGCCGGCGACGGCCAATCGGAGGAAGCACCCTGTCCAGCGACCAGCAGGCGCTGCTCAGCGAGATCGTGGCAGCCAGCCGCATCCTCGCGATCGAGGGCGTAATCGACAGCTTCGGCCATGTCTCCGCCCGGGACCCGGCGCAGCCCGACAGCTTCCTGATGCCGCGCACCCGCGCGGCCGAGCTGGTGGAGACGGCGGACATCCTCGCCTTCGACCTCGACGGCGCGCCGCTGCGCCCGACCGGCCAACGCATCTTCGCCGAGCGTGCGATCCATGCCGCGATCTACCGCGCGCGGCCCGACGTCATGGCGGTCTGCCACCACCACGCGCCGGCTATGCTGCCCTATGGCATCGCGGGCGTGCCGCTGG
>JBAWYY010000551.1:0-2149 GCA_037143285.1 Alphaproteobacteria bacterium
CTCCTGCCGGACCGCCTCGCCACGACCGAACGGCGCTGGTTCAATCTGGTCGAATGTTGCTCTAAGCCTGATTTGTGCGGCGGGCTCTTGACCCCGGACGGTCCGTTGCGCACACCGAGACTATGTTGACACCCGACGATATCCGCGCGGCTCATGCGCGCATCCGCCCCCACATCCGCCGCACGCCGGTCATTGCCCTTACAGGCGGCAGCTTTGGCCAGCCGGCGCCCTTATCCATGAAGCTGGAACTGCTTCAGGTGACCGGCACCTTTAAAGCGAGGGGTGCGTTCAACTCCTTGATCGAAGGGCCGGTGCCCCCAGCCGGCGTTTGCGCAGCGTCCGGCGGCAATCACGGCATTGCCGTTGCTTATGCTGCGGCCAAGCTTGGCATTCCCGTGCGGATCTTCGTGCCTGAGATATCCTCGCCCGCCAAGATCATCGCTATTCGGGCAACCGGAGCCGATCTCGTCGTCGGTGGTGCGCGCTACAATGACGCCTTGGCGGCGTGCGAGGCCTTTGCCGCCGAGACCGGTGCGCGTTCCATCCATGCCTATGATGCCTGGGCGACCATGGCGGGCCAAGGCACGACAGCGCTTGAATGGGAAGAGGATGCGGGTCCGCTTAATACCGTTCTCGTCGCTGTCGGTGGCGGCGGTCTCATTGGCGGCATGGCCCGCTGGTTCGATAAGCGGGTTCGGGTCGTTGGCGTCGAACCCGAGGGCTCACGAGCCCTTCACGCGGCGCTCAGTGCTGGTCAGCCCGTTGACGTGGAGGTCAATTCCATCGCGGCCGATAGTCTCGGTGCCCGCAATGTGATGTCGAGGGTTCACGAGGTTTCGTCACGCTATGTGGACCATGTCGTCTTGGTGCCTGATGAGGCCATTCGCGAGGCGCAGCGCCGGCTTTGGCGCGAGCTGAAGGTTGCAGCTGAACCCGGCGGTGCTGCAGCGCTCGCGGCACTGCTGTGCGGGGCTTACAAGCCTGCCGAGGGCGAGCGGCTGGGCGTGCTCGCCTGTGGCGCCAATGTTGATCTCGCAGGCCTCGCCGCCCTTCTCTGACGGTCAGGCCACCGGCGTCCAGATCACATCTTCAATGTGACGGGCACCGGCTGCGAGCATCACGAGGCGCTCAAAGCCGAGTGCAACGCCTGACGCCTCGGGCATCTGCGCGAGCGCGTTGAGGAAATCCTCGTCAATGGGATAGCTTTCGCCGTAGATGCGGGCTTTCTCGGCCATTTCCAGCTGAAACCGGCGCTTCTGCTCAGCTGCATCGGTCAATTCGCCGAAGCCATTGGCAAGCTCGACGCCACAGGCATAGAGTTCGAAGCGCTCGGCGACGCGGGGATCATTGCGGCTCGGGCGGGCAAGGGCTGCCTCGCTGACGGGATAATCATGCAGGATCGTGGCTCTGCTCATGCCGAGATGGGGCTCGATGCGGTCGGTAAGCACTTTCGAATAGATGTCCGCCCATCGGTCGTCCTCGGAGATGCTGAAGCCGCTGGCTTTCGCCTGATGCGCCAGATGGTCGCGGTCGGTTTCGCCTGATGGCGACACGGTCGCCAAGAGATCCATGCCGGCATAGCGCTCGAAGGCGGCTGCGACCGACAAGTGCTCTGGCGGTGCAAAGGGGTCCGCCTCATGTCCGCGCCACCTAAGGCGCCGCGTATGGGTCGCCTCTGCCGCACAGATGAGAAGTGCTGCGGCATCCGCCATCACCGCCTCGAGTGGTTCACGCGCGCGATACCATTCCACCATGGTGAATTCGGGATGGTGCAGTGGCCCCCGCTCGCGATTGCGGAAGACCCTGGCAAAATCGACGATCTGCGTTTCACCGGCGGCCAGGAGCTTTTTGGCGGCAAATTCGGGGGAGCTGTGAAGATAAAGCGGTCGGCTTTCACCGGTGATGTCGATGGCAGTGGTTGAAAAGGCGTGGAGATGGGCCTCATTGCCAGGGGAGACCTGAAGGGCCGCACATTCGACTTCGGTAAAGCCTTTGGCCTCAAACCAGGCGCGAAGTGCCGCCTTGACGCGCAATCTTGCGACGAGAAAGGGTTTTCTGTCGGCGTGGCGGGCGGGCGTCCAGAAGGGCGATGGGTGAGCCGTCATCACAGCGGTCGGCGTCGAGGAACCCCTACCGACTAAGCCGTCAC
>JBAWYY010000552.1:0-2147 GCA_037143285.1 Alphaproteobacteria bacterium
AAAGGGGGAACGGC
Source organism: Alphaproteobacteria bacterium (assembly GCA_037143285.1). GTDB lineage: Bacteria > Pseudomonadota > Alphaproteobacteria > Rhizobiales > Phreatobacteraceae > Phreatobacter. Next base: position 15 of record JBAWYY010000552.1, read on the forward strand.
AGTCGTCGTCTTCCTCACGGACGCCCGTGCCAATATCGATCGGGCCGGCAATCCAGACCGAGCCAAAGCCATGGAGGATGCGCTGGCGAGTGCCCGTGCATTGTCCGAACTCCAGGCGACCGTCCTCTTCGTCGACACCGCCCAACGGTCGCAGGAACCCGCGCGCGTGCTTGCTAGCGCCATGCGCGCCACCTATTTGCCGCTTCCCTTCGCGCGCTCGGACGGGCTGGCCGATGCCGTGCGCGCGGCGGCAGAGGCTTAAGATCGCCATGCTCTTCGACTTCGACCGTCCGGATTTTGCGAAGGATGGACGCAATTGGCCCAATCGCGCGGCCAGCCGCTTCATCGATGCCGGCGGCATTTCCTGGCATGTCCAGGAGATGGGGCAGGGACCCCTTATGCTGCTGATCCACGGCACGGGGGGTGCGACCCATTCCTGGCGCGACATGCTGCCGCTTTTGGCGGCGCGATTTCATGTGGTCGCCCCTGATCTCCCCGGCCACGGCTTCACGTCGGCGATCCCTGATTCGCAGATGAGCTTGCCGGGCCTCGCTCGCGCGGTTGGCTCGCTCATGCGTTCGGGCGAGCTTTCGCCTGCCATCATCATTGGCCATTCGGCTGGCGCCGCCATCGCTATCCGCGCGGCTCTGGATGGCTTGCTTCATCCGACTTCGATTGTTGGTGTGAATGCAGCGCTTCGGCCGTTCCGAGGGCTTGCACAGCATCTTTTTCCCGTGGCCGCCCGTGTCCTGGCGCTCAATCCCCTGGTGCCGCGCCTCTTTTCTTGGCAGGCCGATACGGCGGGGGTGCGCCGGTTGGTGAGCAGCACCGGGTCAAATATTGATGACATCGGGCTCGATTGTTACCGCCGTTTGATCAGCAAGTCGGGCCATGCGGCAGCAGCCCTTGCCATGATGGCCAATTGGGATCTCGATCTGCTCGAGCGCGATCTGCCGAAGCTCAAAACGCGGCTCGACCTTATCGTGAGCACCGGTGACAAGGCGGTGCCGCCGGACGATGCGCGCCTCGTGCAACAGCGCCTGCCGACGACCAAGATTGTGACCGTTCCCACTCTTGGGCACCTCGCGCACGAAGAGGACCCCAAGCAGATGACAGCCATCATCGAAAAAATCGCGGTGGAGGCCGGGATATTGTCCGCTGCTCAGACCTAGATCGGCCGTTGCGTCAGCATCATGCCGGACAGGTGGTCCGCATGACTTGCGCAAGCAGAGGCGACAGTCTCTAATGTCAACTTATGTGGACAGAAGACAAGTCGATCTCCAGCGTTGCTTCCCAACACGATCCCCGTCCGCATGCCGTTGTCATCGGCAGCGGCTTCGGTGGTCTCGCTGCTGCCGTACGCCTCGGCGCGCGCGGCTATCGCGTCACTGTCTATGAGAAACTGGAGCAGCCGGGCGGGCGGGCGTCAGTGTTCCGGCAGGACGGTTTCACCTTCGATGCCGGTCCGACCATCATCACCTTGCCGTTCCTCTTCGAAGAACTCTGGACGCTTGCGGGCCGGAAATTTGAGGACGACATCGACCTGCGGGCCATGGCTCCGTTCTACACGCTGATGTTTCCGGACGGTTCGCGCTTTTCGGCCTCCGACGACGATGCCGCCATGCGGGCTCAGGTGGAGAAGTTCGAGCCGCGCGATCTCGCCGGCTATGACCGCTTCTTCGAGGAGAGCCGTAAAATCTACGCCTTCGCCTTCGAATGGCTGGGGCAGATCCCGTTCAATGATCTGGGAACGATGATCAAGGCGGTCCCGGGCTTCATCGGCAATCGCGCCGACCGGTCCGTGCACAATATGGTCTCGCGCTATATCAGCGATCCCCGCCTGCGCATTGCCTTCTCGTTCCACCCGCTCTTCATCGGCGGCAATCCGTTCTCGGTCACCTCCATGTATGCCCTCGTGAGCTACTTGGAGCGGCGTTACGGCGTTCATTTCGCCATGGGCGGCACGGGCGCTTTGGTCACTGGCCTCGTGAAGCTGATCGAGGGCCAAGGGAACCGCGTCCTCTGCAACACGCCCGTCGATGAGATCGTGGTGAAGGACGGCCGCGCGACCGGCGTGCGGCTCGCGTCAGGCCAAGAGGTGCCGGCGGCTGTTGTCGTGTCCAACGCAGACTC
>JBAWYY010000553.1:0-2147 GCA_037143285.1 Alphaproteobacteria bacterium
AAAAAGCCCCGGACCAGAGGTCCAGGGCTAAGGGTAGTCAGGTCAAGATGCCCGTGGACAGGCGTCTGATCAGTAGCGTGCGGTCACCGGGCCGTAGCTCGGTTCACGATAGGTTTGCGGGGCATAGCCGCGCGGGGCCACATGGTGGCCGTGATGATGGACGCGCTCGCGGCGGGGCGAGACCTGCACCCAACGTTCGGAGGCGGGCGCCACCTGAACGGTGCGGGCGACAGTGCCGTACTGAGCCGGGATCGTCTGATGGACGACCTGCTCGGGCCGGGTGACGACGGTGCGAGCGACAGTGCCGTACTGGGCGGGGATCGTCTGGTGGACGACCTGCTCGGGGCGGGTCACGACAGTGCGGGCAACCGTCGCATAACGAGCAGGCGTCACGACTTCGCAGAGGATCTCGCGGCCATGGGCGTCATAGCTGCGCTGCCAGCCGCGGCTTGCGCCCGAGACCTGCACGGTCTCGTGGACGACGCCGACCTGGGCCGGAATGCGGTGAGCAACGACTGCGGCCGGGCGAACCTGCACGGTTTCGTGCACGACGCCGACCTGAGCCGGGATGCGATGAGCGATGGTGTGAGCCGGGCGAACCTGCACGGTCTCATGGACGACGCCATATTGCGGCGGCGAGACTTCGCGGCGGAAGCAGTTGATGCAGTCGCCACCGGCTGAGGCCGGCGCAACCGTGGCGACCGTCATGGCGACGATCGAAAAAGTGAGCGCAAACGTGGCGCGCATGGAAAACCCCTCGTGTCCGTACCGTGGCCCCTGGGTTATCCCTGAGCCAGCGTCGAAAAGGGTTGTGCGGCACATCGGCCCTTAACCGCAACGATGCAGCGATCTTTACCCTAAAGGTTCACGTTAACGGCGAGACCAATTGATCGGAACTTATCGCCTTGGTGCCGTTAAGACCGGGGATGTCATGCTCCGGCACGGCGGCTGCGCGACCTGTAAAGAGCGCCATGGTCGCGGTGTCGTAGAAACCGGTGAAACGCTTGATCTGTTCGCCTTCAAAGCGGAACACGTCGCAGCACTCGCATTCGATCGAACCATTGGTGCGCCGGTGGTACAACCGCGCCCGCCAATGAACAGCTGCATTCGAGCCTTCGATGATGATGGAGTGAACCTCCATGCCCTTGAGCTGGAAGGCAGCGTGGAAGGTTGCAAACAGCTCCGCAATCGCCTCCTTGCCAACCCGCGTGCCTGACAGGGGATTGAGCACCGGATTGCCGTTGAACCGGAACTCGCAATCAGGTGTCGCAATGGAAAGCAGGAGATCGAACTGCCCGAGCGCCCAGGCAGAGTAGACAGCCTTCAATCGCTCATGTCGGGACAAAACCCCCGAAAGGAAACGCTGGGACAAGGAACTCACTCGACCGATGCCACGCCAATGCACTTTTCCGGCGCGTTTTCTGGCATGACGTTAGGGAAATAGCAATGATACAGTTCAATGCATGCAATCACCGAAACGGCAGTGTTTGCGGTCCCATGAAAGATGGCGAGGACAGTCCTCTCGCGCTCATCTTGCGCCCATCCTGAGGCGCCGGTACACCCCCACCCATGATGACTGCCGAAGCGCTGCCAGCGGTTGAGCCCGCCGAACCGGATCACCGCCCGCTCGGGGGCGGCTCGCTGCGCAGCGTCGTGGTGTTGGTTGCGGGACTGACGGCGGTCAGGTTGTATGCCGCGGCCGTCCTGGGCCTCTCTGCTGATGAGGCCTATTACTGGATCTGGGCCAAGAACCTCGCCTTCGGCTATCTCGACCATCCGCCGATGGTAGCGGTCCTGATCCGCGCCTCCATCTCGGTTTTCGGCGATACCGAGTTCGGCCTGCGCTGGCTTTCGGTGCTTTTGGGCGCAGCGGCGAGCCTCGGCGTTTGGCGCCTCGTGATCAGGCTCGACGGCGGGGAGGCGGCGGCACTTGCCGGTGCTGCCATGGTCCAGGCGACCCTGTTTTTAGGGGCCGGTGCGCTGCTGGTGACCCCCGACACACCCTTAGTGCTGTTTTGGACCTTGACGCTCTTGGTCTTGGTCGAGATCGGGCGCGGCGGCCACGGCGCCTGGTGGCTGCTCGCCGGCGCGATGGTCGCAGCCTCCTTCCAATCCAAATATTCAGCCGTCTTTCTAGGCGCCGGCAT
>JBAWYY010000554.1:0-2145 GCA_037143285.1 Alphaproteobacteria bacterium
TTTCCGATTTTCAAAAAATCGAAAAAAGCGAAAAAAGGTTCTCGAACACCGTCCGCAAAGCCGTCAGACATTGATCTCGACGGCTGATATCGCCTGAACCTGGGTATCTTCCGCAGATCCATCCTCGTGGACCAGCATGGCCATCCCGCCTGGCTGACCGATCAGGGCCATCCCGGTGTGCCAGACCCCGACCCGGTAGGAAATCCCCCTGTCACCCGGGACCTGGAAGTGAACCGCCCCCGGTTTGCCGGAGGCCATTTGGCTTAAGTTATGCGGCCATGGCTGGCTGGTCCAGCATGCCGTAGTAGCGCTTCTCGGCTTCGGCTGGTGGGATATCGCCGATGGGGCGCATCAAGCGGCGGTGATTGAACCAGTCGACCCATTCGAGAGTGGCGAACTCGACAGCCTCGAAGGATCGCCAAGGCCCACGCCGATGGATGACCTCGGCCTTGTAAAGCCCGTTGATGGTCTCGGCGAGGGCGTTGTCGTAGCTGTCGCCAACGCTACCGACAGAAGGCTCTATCCCGGCTTCGGCAAGCCGCTCGCTGTATCGAATGCTGACATATTGCGATCCCCTGTCGGAATGGTGCACCAGACCGCCGCGATAGTGCGGCCTACGTTCATGCAGGGCCTGCTCGAGGGCATCGAGCACGAAGCTCGCTTGCGGCGTTCGTGATACGCGCCAGCCAACGATCCGCCGGGCATAGGCATCAATCACGAAAGCCACGTAAACGAAGCCGCTCCAGGTGCTGACATAGGTGAAGTCGGAGACCCAGAGCCTGTTCGGTGCCAGCGCATGGAAATGGCGGTTCACATGATCCAGCGGGCATGGGGCGGCCTTGTCCGGCGTCGTGGTTCTGATCCTCTTCCCGCGGATGACCCCGTGCAGCCCCATGACGCGCATGAGCCGCTCGACCGTGTATCGTGCGACGGAGACACCCTCCCGGTTCATCTGGAGCCAAACCTTGCGGGCTCCGTAGACCTTGAGATTGTCTTTGAAGACGTGGCGGATCATTGGCCGCAACGCCGCGTCCCGGCGCACTCTTGCCGACAGCTTGGCGGGATCGACCTGCTTCGCCCGATGATCGAAGTATGTGGAGGGGGCGATCGGCAACACCTTGCAGATCGGCTCGACCCCATAGGCTCCACGGTGATCGTCTATGAACGCGATCATCGCTTCAACGGGCGGTCGAGCTCCGCCTGGGCAAAATATGCGCTCGCCTTGCGCAGGATCTCGTTGGCTTGCCGGAGTTCGCGGTTCTCGCGCTCCAGCGCCTTCAGCTTCTCGGCAACATCCGTGGAAATGCCGGCGCGCTTGCCGCTGTCGACTTCGGTCCTCTTGACCCAGTCAAGCAGCGTATGGGCCGAACAGCCAATCTTGGCGGAAATCGACTGGCAGGCTGCCCAACGCGAAGGGTAATCGCCCTCGTGATCCAGCACCAATCTGACAGCGCGTTCGCGCACCTCGGGGGAAAACTTGTTCGTCGTATTGCTCGTCATGGCTCCATCCTATTTGGAAGTTGGAGCCTCCGGCAAACCGGGGGCGGTTCATCCTGTTTCGGCCATTCAGTCATGGATTGACGGGCTGTCAGGGAACGGAACGCCGATGACGGATGAAACTTATTGGCTAAATGGGGTCGGCAATGCGAATGCGCGTTAAGGGACTGAATTGCGTCGTGTCGCGGGGGAAGCTGTATTGCTACCACCGCAAATCCGGCAAGCGGATCAAAGCCGCTTTCGGAACGGCGCAGTTCGCCCTCGAAGTTGCAACGATTGAGGCCGAATACGCGGGCAAGCAGGCAGTCAAGGCTCTACCCGGCACGCTCGGCCTGCTCATTGATGCTTACCGTCAATCACCCGCCTGGGGCATCCTGAAGCCAAAAACCCGTGTCTCATATGACCGGGCATTTGCTGCCGTCGAGGGACTCCGCGATAGCCCGCTGGCGCTGTTCAAATCGCCGTTTATTGCCAAGCTGCGCGACAAATTGCACGGAACGCGCGGCAGGTGGATGGCGAACTATGTCGTGACAGTGCTTGGCGTCGTGCTTGGCTTCGGGCTGGAGCAAGGGCACGTCGAAGAGAACGGCGCAACGAAGGTCAAGAAGATAAGGCGCGAGACCGGAGCGGAAACAGCGAATCGCCCTT
>JBAWYY010000555.1:0-2141 GCA_037143285.1 Alphaproteobacteria bacterium
CGCCATCAAGGGCGCGGTCGGCTCGATCGGCGGCATCACCGCCACCTTCAACGAAATCGATACGCTGACCCGGACCATTGAAAACGCGATCAGCGAGCAGAACACGGCAACCGCCCGGATTGCCTCGGCCATTGCCCTTGCCGCCTCCGGTTCGCGCGATGCTGAAGCCGATGTGACCGAAGTCTCGGTCAGCATCGACGAAACCAATGGCGAAGCCGATCAGGTGCGCGGCTCGACCGATCTCTTGGCTGATGTGGTCGAGAAGCTGAATGTGACGGTCGACGCTTTCCTCGAAGACATTTCCAAGGACGTCAAAGAGCGCCGCTCTTCGACGCGCCGCCTGTCCAAGGATGGCATCCTGATCACCGCCAAGGGCCAGCGCATTCCGACCAAGCTCGCCGATATCTCGGATACCGGCGCGAAGTTCGAATGCTCGGGCGAGATGAAGGAAATGGACCGCTTCACCCTTGAGCTCGAGGATGGCACAGCGGTCAGGTCAACCGTGATCTGGGTGAAAAACGGCTTTGCCGGCGCCCGCTTTGACCGTCCGATGTCAGCGCAGCAAGAGGCCGCTTAACGCGGTCCGACGTCGATGCGCGGATGACAGCGCTATATCCCTATGCGCTGTCACCTCATCTTCACTTGCCAAGCCAAGCCTCTGCCTGTGAGGGTAACCCCACGCGCGAGCAGCGGCCTGAACGCTGGACCGCGCGGCCTCAAAGGGGTGGTCATGCGTCTTGGTGTCATCTTCGCGGTCCTGGTATCGGCTCTGGCTGCACCTGCAGGCGCTGCAGAGCTTCGGCTAATCGCAGCAACCGCCCTGAAAGACGCCCTCGAACCCTTGGTCCGCGAGTTCGAAGGGCAGAGCGGTCACAACGTTAGGCTCGTGTTTTCAGGGACAGTCGCGACCCGTGATCGGATCCGACAGGGCGAGATGGCCGATGTGGTCCTCATCGGCGCTGATGCGCTCGAGAGCTTGATCGACAATGGCCTCTTGCAGCGGGACGGGCGCCGCGACATCGCGCGGTCGGGATTGGGCGCAGGGCAGCGTGCGGGATTCCCGGTGCCGGATATCTCGTCGGCCGAAGCGCTCCAGCGCATCATTCGGGCATCCCAAAGCCTCGCCTTTTCGCGCGGCCCGAGCGGTGAGCATGTCGAAGCGCTTATGCGCCGGCTAGGACTCGCTGATGAGATCGGGTCAAAGACGCGGCGCCCCAATTCCGGTGCCGAGGTTGCACGCCTTGTCGGCTCGGGCGAGGCTGAATTTGGCATCGCTCAGGTCAGCGAATTCATCGGCATTCCCGGCGTGACCAATCTTGGACCGCTCCCGCCATCGCTCCAGGCCTGGACGATCTATGCCGCAGCAGTCCATGGCAAAACGGGCAATCAAGAGGCGTCGACCAAGCTGATCAACCATCTCTCAGGTGCGTCAGCAGAGCGCGCAATTCGATCCATCGGGATGGAGCCCGTTCGTTAAGACGGCATCGCGCCTCGTCTCAAACAAGCCGCGCGATCGAAGTCTCGTTTAGGGGCTTGCGCACCACGTCGGGAACGCTGAGGCCACGCAACTGGTTTTCAATGGCGCCTTGCGGCTGGCCGGTAATGGCGACGATGCGGGGCGGTGTCTTCAATTCCTGCAGCCATCGGATGACGCCGACCCCGGAAATGCCGGGCAGCAGCAGGTCAACGATGATCGTATCCCCCGAAGACGGTGGCGCGTTGCGGAAGAAAGACTCCGCATCGGGATAAGCGATCGTGTCATGGCCCATATTGCTCAAGAGCACCATGAGGGAATCGCTAACGCCCGGGTCATCTTCGACGATATGGATCGTCACAGCAATATTCCGCATTAGAGGCCTGTAAAATGTCCCCCCAATGAACACCCGGACCACTTATGGAACAATGCGGGAAAACACCTGTCGGTGTTGTGACGCGCGGACAGTGACGGACCTTGAACTGCCGATTTTTGTAACGTTTTGGCGAATTTTTGAGTTTTCACTCTACCGTTTGGGCTGCCGAAGAGCGTCTTCGATCATTTTGCCGATGGCAGGATCAAGCCGCCGCCGCCATTGCCCGGCGCACCAGCGCTCGGCGCCCTGCGTGTTGATCTCTTCGCCGCGCCGCAGGGCCTCGCGGGCCAA
>JBAWYY010000556.1:0-2134 GCA_037143285.1 Alphaproteobacteria bacterium
GCATCGCCCGCCATGAAGCGGATCTGATGGGCGAGTTTCACCGCCAGCACATCCGAAGGATAGGCCGCCGCAACGGCGTCGAGATCGTCAGAGGCGCGCAGGGGATCGCCCGCGATCCAGGAGCCGAGCGCCTTCACATAACCCTGTTCGCGCGGGTCGCTCGCATGGCGTTTCGCGGTGTCATGACAGGAGCGAGCGAGCGCCACCATCTCACGCCGCGCCAAGGTCATCATCATCAACCCACGCGCGGCCTGGGCGAGCGCAAAATTCGGCGCGCGATCAAGAACGGCTTGCAGGGCCGTGGGTGCCGTCGCTGCATGCGCGAGCACTGCGCGGATCACCTCGTTCCAGGACCCGATCACCTCGGGATCATCGATGGCGATGGCATTCCCGAGAAAGTCGTGTCCTGACATGCGGCGTCTCCCAAGCGTTGTGGCTCGGTGAGGTATTCGCAAGCAGGACCGAACTCGTTACGGCCTCCGGGATTATCCGCGCATAAGCGGGCGACTTTCGCCGTTTAGATCGCAGCGCCATCCATCAAGGGTTCGCCCTCAAGGCTCGTGCGCACGGCGCGGGCATTGGCCAGTTGCGCCTGCCCGCCGCGATCGCGGGGATGGGCTGACGTGATGATATGGGTTGCGGCAATCCGCCCGGGACTGCCCGCGAGCACGATCACCCGGTCGGCGAGATAGGTTGCCTCTTCGATATCGTGGGTGACGAACAGGATCGTGCGGCCGGTTGCGGCCCGCACCCGCACCAATTCGTCCTGCAGGGCTTCCCGCGTGATGGCATCGAGCGCCGAGAAGGGCTCGTCCATCAGGAGCACGTCGGGTTCCACCGCAAGCGCGCGGGCAAGCGATACTCGCTGGCGTTGCCCGCCGGAAAGCTGATGCGGCCAGCGTTGGCCAAGGTCGCTCAACCCGACGACGGCGAGCGCGTCTGCCGCGCGCTTCATCCGTTCGGTGCGGGTGAAGCCGAGCTTCTCGAGCCCGAAGGCGACATTGTCGATCACCCGGCGCCAAGGGAGCAGGCGCGAATCCTGAAACACCAGGGCAACTGCGCGCCTACCGGGCGAGGGGGCGCCAATGGTGACCGTGCCCTCGGTCTGGCGGGCGAGCCCCGCAATGACGCGCAACAGCGTTGATTTGCCGACGCCCGAGGGGCCAACAATCGCAACGAATTCGCCGCTCTTGATCTCAAGATCGAGGTCGGCCAGCACCTTGGTGCGGACACCGTCACGCTCGAAGGTCAGCGCGAGGCCGCGGATATCGACTAAGCCCGCCATCTGAGCAACCAGTTCTGCAGGGCCACGAAGGCCGTATCGAGGATCCCGTAAAGGGCCGCCATGGTGAGCATGTAAACGACGACGATATCGGTCGCGATCAGGCTTGAGGCCTGCATCATGCGCTGACCGAGACCCGCAACGCCGAAGATTTCTGCCGCCACCACCGCCATCCAGGCCTGGCCGATGGCGGTGCGAACGCCGACCAGGATCCCTGGGCTTGCGGCGGGCAAGATCACCTTGATCAGCCGCTCACGGGCCGTGCCGAAGCCAAAGGCATCGGCGACTTCGATCAGGTCGCGATCTACCGCGCGGATCGCGCCATGGGTCGCGAAATAGACAATCCAAAACACGCCGATGGCGATGATGAAGACGGCGGCAGACGGGCTCACCCCGAACCAGATGATCGCAAAGGGCACCCAGGCCAAGCCCGGTACCGGGCGCAGGATGCGTACGATCCAGGACGTCGACTGTTCGGCAAGCCTAGACATGCCGGTGATGATGCCAAGCGCGACACCCGCCAGAACACCGGTCGCAAGCCCGATCGTATAGTGGCCGAGACTATTGCCGATGGCGGTCGTCCATTGGCCCGATGTGAACTCGCGCAAAAACGCCTTCGGCAGCACCGAGGGTGGCGGCAGGAACGCCGCGTTCACGAGGCCGAAGCCGGGCACGGCTTCCCAAATCGCCAAGAAGGCGAGAAGGCCCAGAAACGGGGCGATCAACGAGCCTGCGAATGCGCTTGTCTTCACTGGCTGGCCGCTGCCCGCTCATAAAGCCGCGTGTCGAACAACCCGTCGAGCGGCAATTCGCGCTCGAGCGAGCCGAGCTTCACCTGATAGCGCTGCATCT
>JBAWYY010000557.1:0-2127 GCA_037143285.1 Alphaproteobacteria bacterium
AGAAAACCGCATGAGCGCGCAGGGCAAGTCCTATGTCATCGCCGGGGGTGCAAGCCTGATCGGCTCGCACATCACCGAGCGGCTGCTGGCTGAGGGCGCCGGCAAGATCACCCTTTTCGACAATTTCTCGCTGGGCACGCCGGCCATCGTCGAGCCGCTGCTGAAGGACCCCCGCGTCCGGCTGGTGCGTGGCGACCTGTTGCGCATCAACGAGCTCTACGACGCCTTCGAGGGCGCCGACGGCGTGTTCGCGGTGGCGGCCTTCCTCACCATCCCGCTCGCCGCCAACCCGTCGCTCGGCCTCGACGTCAATGTCCGGGGCATGCAGAACCTGGTCGAGGCCTGCCGCTACCGGGGCGTGCGCAAGGTCGTGTTCTCGTCCTCGGTCGCCGTCTACGGGCAGGACGAGACACCCGGCTTCTCCGAGGACCGGCCGATGGGCTGGCAGGGACTGCAGCCTGCCGGCGCGCTCTATGCCGCCTCCAAGGCGATCGGCGAGAGCCTGCTGCGGCTGTACAAGCAGAAGCACGGGCTGGACTATGTCGCCCTGCGCTACTCGACCGTCTATGGCGAGCGCCAGCACTATCGCGGGGTCAATGCGCTCTACATCATCGAGGCCTATGACGCGATCCGCAGCGGACGCTCGCCGGTGTTGCCGGGCGACGGCTCGGAGGTGCACGACTACATCTATGTGGGCGACGTGGCGCGCGCCAATGTGCTGGCGATGACGAGCGCGGTGTCGGGCGAGAGCTTCAACATCGTGTCGGGCCGCGACGAGACGCTCAACGACGTCGTCGCCACGCTGCTGCGCATCACCGGATCGCCGGTGAAGCCCGAATATCGCGACGACCCGACGCGGGTGCGCTTCACCACGACGGCGTCGCTGCAGTACCGGCGCGACAAGGCCGAGCGGCTGCTCGGCTGGGTGCCGGAGGTTGGCCTCGAGGAGGGCATCCGCCGGCTCGTGACGTGGATCGAACGCGACCGCGGCAACGCGGGCGGCTAGACTGGGCTCAAGGCCGGACAGAGAGCCGGCCCAAAGGGAGGACTGTCAATGACGATGACACGCAGAACCGTGCTTGCCGCCGCCGCGATGGCGGCCGGACTTGGACTGGCGCAGGCGCAGGAGCCGATCAAGATCGGCGCCATCAACCCCTATTCGGGGCCGCTCGCCCAGTATGGCGACGAGGCCACCCGCGGCTTCGAGCTCGGCGTCGAGGCGATCAACGCCGCCGGCGGCATCGGTGGCCGCAAGCTGGTGATCGTGCGCGGCGACGCCGGCAACCCGCAGCAGGGCATCGCCGCGGTCGAGAAGCTGGTGTCGCAGGACAAGGTCGACCTGTTCATGGGCACCTATATCAGCGCCGTCGCCAATGCGGCGAGCGACGCCGCCGCGCGCCACGAGAAGATCTATTTCGAGGCCATGGCGCTCGCCAGCGACCTGACCGAGCGCGGCCTGCCCAACTTCGTCCGCGGCGGGCCGAACGCCACCCATTTCGCCGAGCGCTCCGTGCAGGCGATGCTCGAGTTCATCGCTCCCAAGCTCAACAAGAAGCCGAACGAGCTGAAGGTGTGGATCGAGCATGAGGACACGATCTACGGGACGTCCATCGCCCAGGTGCAGAAGCGGCTGCTCAAGGCAGCGGGCGCCAAGGTCGTCGGCGTCGGCTCGCACAATTTCCGCGCCATCGACCTGAACGACGCCATCCTGCGTGCCAGCAACGCCCAGCCGGACATCTGGGTGGGCACGGGCTATGTGCCGGACAACACCCTGCTGCTGCGCACGATGCGCGACCAGGGCTTCAAGCCGCCGGTGGCGATGCTGCTGGGCACCGGTGACAGCGTCGACTTCCGCGAGGCGCTGGGCGACTTCATGGACGGCGTGTTCGTCGTCGGCTACCCGCATGCCGACCTTTCCGAGGCCTTCGCGCCGGGCGCGGCCGCCTTCGTCCAGACCTACAAGGCCAAGTACAACCGCGACCCGGTCGCTCCGCAGAGCCTCAGCGCCTTCACCGAGATGATGATCCTGCGTGACCTGCTGACCGCTGCCGGCGGCCCGGAGCTGCAGAAGATGCGCGCCGCGGCGGCCGCGATCGACAAGCCGCTGAAGACCTACACGAATGGCTA
>JBAWYY010000558.1:0-2119 GCA_037143285.1 Alphaproteobacteria bacterium
GAGAACGGCGTCTTTGCACTTCAGGGTGACGCCGCAACGCTTGCTGCCGACCCGGCGCTGAAGCGCGCTTATTTGGGGATGTGACGCCATGGCCCTCGTGACACCCGGTGTGAAAACGGCAACCGAGCTTGCGGCAGAACCTCGTTCCGCCTGGCTCCAAACCTTCGCGCGCTTTGCCGCCGATCTCTCCTTCGCCGATTTGCCCGATGAGGTAGTGGCGCGCACCAAGCTCGTCATCGCCGATTGCCTCGGTGCCATTGCGGCGGGCCAGGCCGAGCCTGAAATGCGCGCGCTGCTCTCGCGGCTGACCGCTCTTGATGGCGCAGGGCCAACGCCTGTGATCGGAGCCGCCGGTAGGCTTTCGGCCAGCAATGCCGCTTTTCTCGCGGGCTCCGCCGGCACGATGCTGGAACTGGACGAGGGCAATCAATATGCCCGCGGCCACCCCGGCATTCACGTGGTGCCGGCAGCCCTCATCACCGCCGCTCGCATGGGCGCATCCGGCGAGGAGCTGATCACCGCCGTCGTGCTCGGCTATGAGATCGGCGCGCGCATCGGGATTGCCTCAAAGCTCGTCGTCACCATGCATCCCCATGGCACCTGGGGCACGGTGGGTGCGGCCTTGGCGGTTGCTAAACTTCACGACGCCGATGCCGATACGATGATGGCCGTCATCAATATCGCCTCAAGCCTCGGGCTCACCACCAGCCGCAAGACCATGCTGGAGGGGGCAACCGTCCGCAACAGCTATGCGGGCTTCTCCAATAAGCTCGGCATGATCGCCTTTGAGATGGCGGCAGCCGGCATAACCGGCGAGCGCGACGGCGTTGCCACCATCTATGACTCGGTCGCAGCAACCCAGTTCGATGCCGCGCAAATGGTTGAGGCGCTCGGCCAACGCTATGAAATCGCGCGTAATTACTTCAAGCGCCACGCCGCCTGCCGCTATACCCATGCAGCCCTGGATGCACTGGCCGAAATCAAGCACCAGCATGGCCGTATCGACCCCAAAGCCGTGCTCGGCATTGAGGTCGCGACCTATGTCTGGGCGGCGCAATTGGACGATCCCGAGCCTCGGTCGATGCTCGCCGCCAAGTTCTCGCTGCCCTTTGCCATCGCCACCACGCTGGTAAACGGGTCCGCCTCTATCGAAGCCTTCCGCGACGAGGCGCGCGGCGAACGCGTGACCCGCGCGCTCGCCAATCGCGTTGATGTGGTGGAGGACCCGGCCTTTACCGCCATGCTCCCCAGCGCTCGGCCGGCGCGCGTGACGGTACGCCTCGCCGATGGGCGGGTTTTGACCGCGACCGCCACCACCAATAAGGGCGACACCGAAGACCCCTATTCGCCCGCCGAGATCGAGGCGAAATTCATCGAAATCACCGCGTCCGTATGGGGAGAAACACGGGCGCACGCGATTTTGACCGCAGTGCATGGGCTGACCTCTGGTACGGAACCCGCTGCTCTCCTGAAGATAGCCGGCAAGCCTGAGGAGGCCTGATGTCTAGCCTGTCCCAAACCCTTCGCGATCGGCTGGCCCAGCAATCGGTGCTGGTGGCGCCGGGCGTCGTCGATCCCTTGACCGCAACGCTCGCGGTCAATGCCGGCTTCGAGGCGCTTTATCTGACGGGCGCCGGCATTGCCTATACTCGCCTCGGGCTCCCCGATATCGGGCTCACCACCATGACTGAGGTGAGCGACGTGATCGCGCGCGTGGCCGACAAGGTCTCCGTGCCGCTCATCGTCGATGGCGATACCGGCTTCGGCAATGCGGTCTCGGTGCAACGCACGGTCCGCATGTTTGAACGCGCGGGTGCTGCCGCCATCCAATTGGAAGATCAGACCTTCCCGAAGCGTTGCGGCCATTTGCGCGGCAAGGACGTGATCTCGACCGGCGAGATGGTCGGCAAGATCAAGGCGGCGGTTGACGCCCGCCAGAACGGCTTGGTGATCGTCGGGCGGACCGATGCCGGCGCGGTTGAGGGGATGGATCGCGCACTGGAGCGTGCGGCTGCTTATGCGGAGGCCGGCGCCGACGTGATCTTCGTTGAGGCGCCGCGATCGGTCGCGGAATTGACCGCCGTCACCAAGGCGCTCGGGCACCTGAAGCCCCTTATGG
>JBAWYY010000559.1:0-2118 GCA_037143285.1 Alphaproteobacteria bacterium
ATCGAGAAGCGTCCGGTGGCTTTCAGCATCGACAAGGGCGCGGTCGGCATGCTGCCCATGGATCTCAACAAGGGAGGCGCCGATGGCACGCAACACCTGCACGCTTACCGCCTGGTCGTTGACAAAGGCGCGGGTGCGTCCATCAGGCAATTGAACCCGGCGCAGGATTAGATCGCCTTCAGTATCAATCTCAGCGTCTTTGGCGATCAGCCGCGCGGGATGGGATAAGCCCACGTCGAAGACAGCGGTCACCTGCCCTTGGGCGGCCCCGTGGCGCACCAGGCTTGCATCGCCTCGCGCACCAAGGGCGAGGGATGTGGCATCGAGAAGGATCGACTTGCCGGCCCCAGTCTCGCCTGTGAGCACGGAAAGCCCCGACGTGAACGTGAGATCGAGGCGGTCGATCAGGACGATGTCGCGGATCGAGAGCTGGGCGAGCATGGCGAGGCAGGCGAATCCAGGCCGAGGACAGAACGCCTAAGCCCTAACGCGAACAGAAGCCGAACGGAAGGGCTGATATCAGCCGGTGATGCGACGGAAGGCGCGGCTGATCCAAGAGCCCTGATCTTCACGCGGCTGAACGCCGTTGGAGGTGATCAGCTGGTAGCTATCCTTGTACCACTGGCTGTCCGGGAAATTGTGCCCAAGCACGGCGGCGGCCGTCTGTGCCTCGTTCACGATGCCCATGGCCATATAGGCCTCGGTCAGGCGTGCGAGTGCCTCTTCCACGTGGCGGGTGGTCTGGAATTGCGACACGACGGTGCGGAAGCGATTAACGGCACCGGCGAAGTTCCGGTTCTGCAGGTAATAGCGGCCAATCAGCATCTCGCGACCGGCGAGCTGGTCGCGGGCAACCTCCACCTTGCGGCGGGCGGAGATCGCATATTCCGATGTCGGCCATTTGCGCGAGACTTCGTCGAGAATGACCATGGCGCGCTCGGTGCGGCCCTGGTCGCGGGTGATATCGGGGATCTGGTCGTAATGCGCGGAGCCCAGGAGATATTGGGCATAGGCGGCCTCAGGCGCGCCCGGATGCAGCGTCAAAAATCGCTGCGACTGGGTGATCGTTTCCTGATAATCGCCAGATTCATAGAAGGAATAGGCGGACAGGATCAGCGCGCGCTTGGCCCACTCCGTATAGGGGTGCGTCCGGTCAATTTCCTGGAACTTCAGCGCCGCGCGGCGCCAATCGCGCCGGTTTTGCAGCGCAATGCCCTCGTTATAGAGCTTTTCAGCAGGCTCATCAGGCAGCACCTGCGGATCGGCTTGGCCGAACAGATTCAAGGACGGCGTGTTGCCACAGCCCCCCAATCCCGCGGACAACGACACAAGCACGGCCAAAGCGAAGGCCCGACCCATGGTCGGCCCGCTCACAGTCCCGAACGGACGAGAAACCAGAAACACGCGGAACCCTCGTGGTTTAGCCTCCAGCGGAGGCACCGGCACGGCTCATAAAGCAAAATATCGACGACCGCTACCAGCAGCCTTCGACCTCTTGATCATAGGGTTACGGCAGAACCGTGGCAACGCCGCCGGTCAGTTCATGTCGGGCAGATAGGCCGCCGTGGCAAGGCCGAGATCGGCATGACCACGCTCGCGGCGAACCACCGGCTCGACAATGCGATAGGCGCTACGGTCAGCAAGGAGCGCGCGAACCAGCGCGAGGTTCAGGCGATGGCCGCCGCGATAGCTGCGGAAGCGGCCGAGAAGCGGTGCACCGACAAGTGCCAAGTCGCCGATGGCATCCAGCAGCTTGTGACGAACGAATTCGTCAGCGTAGCGGAGACCTTCGGGGTTCAAAACCCGGTCTTCAGCGAGGACGACCGTGTTGTCGAGCGATGCACCAAGGGCGCGATTGGCAGCCCAGAGCTTAGCGACATCGTCCATGAAGCCGAAGGTGCGCGCACGCGCGACATTCTTGCGGAAGCTCGACGGCGAGAGTTCAAGCGAGGCGGATTGGCGGCCGATCAGCGGATTGTCGAAGTCGATCTCAACTTCGAGCGCGAGGCCACGGTCATAGGGGTGAAGTTCGACAACGCCCTTGTCGGTCTCAATCACGACCGATTTCAGCACTTCAATGGCGCGGCGCGGTGCAGACAGAGTGACGATGCCCACGGC
>JBAWYY010000560.1:0-2110 GCA_037143285.1 Alphaproteobacteria bacterium
CCCCAGCCGATGTCATTCATGCCATGGGTCAAGTCGCTGTCGGGATCGGCTTCCTGTGCGGCGGTGTGATCGTGCGGGACGGCACCGATGTCCACGGGCTCAACACGGCGGCGACACTGTGGTGCATTGGCGCAATCGGCTCGCTTGTCGGCGCGCGCTATGCCGCTGTTGCGACGATTGCGACCTTCGCGCTCATCTTGATCAACAGCCTGCTCCATCTGGTCGAGCACCGCATTTCCGGTCTTCGGCTGCCCGGGCCACGCGGCAATGACGATTAAACGCTGACACCGCCCCACGGTGTCAGGCTCTCAAGAAACGCGGTCGCATCCCTGATGATCTCGGCCTTGCGCGCCGGCGTCATTTTCGCAAGCGTTCGATAGGGCATGGCCAGCCGCTGATTGCCCTTTAGCGCGCCCTCGTTCTCGATCAGAAAATGCCAATAGAGCGGGTTGAACGGACAGGCCTTCGGCCCCGATTTGATGGCCGGGTCATAGCGGCATCCCGCGCAATAGTCCGACATGCGATCGATATAGGCGCCCGAGGCCGCATAGGGCTTTGAGGCGAGAAGCCCGCCATCGGCAAACATCACCATGCCATGGACGTTCGGCAGTTCGACCCAATCAAAAGCATCGGCGTAAACTGCGAGATACCAGGCTTCGATCTCGGCCGGCGCAATGCCGGCGAGGAGGGCAAAATTGCCCGTCACCATCAATCGCTGAATGTGATGGGCATAGGCGTTGCGGCGCGTGTCCTTCACCGTCTGCGCGATGCAGTTCATGTCGGTCTCGCCGCTCCAATAGAAGTCCGGCAGCGGGCGCGTGGCATTCAGCGCATTGGTCTTTTCGTAAGCCGGCATGTTCAGCCAGTAGATGCCGCGCACATATTCGCGCCAGCCCAAGATCTGGCGAATGAAACCCTCCACCGCATTGAGTGGCGCATGGCCTGCGCCGTAAGCGGTCTCTGCGCGGACGCAGATTTCGCGCGCCGTCAAAAGCCCGAGATTGAGGTAGGGCGAGATCACCGAATGGAACAGGAAGGGCTCGTCGGTCTTCATCGCGTCCTGGTAATCGCCGTAAGACGGCAAACAGGCCTCGATGAAATGGTCGAGCGCCTCGAGCGCGTCCGCCCGCGTCACCGCCCAGCCGAAGGGCCTGAGATCACCGAAATGGTGGGAGAAGCGGGCTTCCACGAGGTCCAGCACCTCCGCCGTGATGGCGTCCGGCTCAAATCGCCGGCGTTTCGGCAGCATGAGGCGGCCGGGCAGGCTCTTGCGGTTGTCGTGATCGTAGTTCCATTGCCCGCCCTCGGGCTCGTCTCCGTTCATGAGAAGGCCGGTCTCGCGGCGCATCTCGCGATAAAAGAACTCCATGCGGAAGGCCTTGCGACCCTCCGCCCAGCGCGCGAAGCGGCCATGTGGCGCGAAGAAGCGGTCATCGTCGCGCACATCCACCGGCAGGCCGAATTCCGCCGACCAGCCGCGCACCATCTCCATCACGCGCCATTCGCTGGGTTCGGTGATAATGATGCGATCTGGCCGTACTTTGGCGAGTTGACGTTTGACCTCGCCGGTGAACGAGCCGGTGTTCTCGGGGTCATCGAGCCGCACATAGTCGACCGCCCTGCCCTCGCTCCTCAGTTCACCAGCGAAATGGCGCATGGCCGAGAAAACAAGCGCGATCTTCTGCTTGTGATGGGCGACATAGGTCGTCTCCTCTGCCACCTCCATCATCAGGACGGTGTCGTGCGCGGGGTCAAAGCCGTCGAGGGACGAGACGGTATGGCTCAGCTGATCGCCCAGAATGATACGGAGGGTTCCCAAGGTCAGCGCTTCCTCGGCTGCGGTGATGCGAAAAGTTCAGCTTGAGGCCTGCGCGGCCTGGAACAGCCGCGATGCGGAAGGGGCGCATTGAGGGGCATCGGGAACGGCCTTTCCTGCCGGAATTGGCAGCTTATGCCCGATGATTTAGCCCCAGCGGCGCAAGACCTAAACCGCACAAACCCTGTCATGATGCCCCATGCCGCGCCATCTCCGCAGCCGGGATGGGGCAATGTGCGTTTGTTGACAATCGACGACGCGGTAAAGGAGGATGGCTCTAACGTCCGATGCATC
>JBAWYY010000561.1:0-2108 GCA_037143285.1 Alphaproteobacteria bacterium
CGCGCTTCCAGATGGCATGTCCGGGGTGGCTCGGGAGGGCAGGGTGAAGGACCCGCGAGACCTCCGGTCGACCCTCCAACCATTGGGCAAAATTAAGCGCCTGACGCTCGGCTTCCTTGAGCCTCAGATGCATGGTCCGCAGGCCCCGAAGCGCCAAGAAGCAGTCCTCGGGACCTGGGCACGGCCCTGTCGATTCATAGGCCGCCCGCAGTGCCGGCCAGGCCTTTTCATTGGCAGAAACAAGGCCGAGCAGGATGTCGGAGTGGCCGCCGAGATATTTGGTGCCGGCCTCAATAGCGATATCGACCCCGCGCTCATGGGGCGGAAAGAAGATTGGCGTTGCCCAGGTGTTGTCCATCACCACCAGCGCGCCGGCCTTATGGGCAACTTCGGCGATGGCCGGGATGTCCTGCATCTCGAAACTTTGCGAGCCCGGCGCTTCCGTCATCACCACTTTGGTGTTGGGGCGGATGAGATCGGCGATGCCAGAGCCGATCACCGGATCATAATAGGTCGTCTCGACGCCAAATTTTTTCAGGATGGAATCGGCATAGAGACGCGTCGGCCGGTACGACGAATCCGTCACCAGCATGTGGTCGCCTGAGGCGAGGCACGACTGCAGCGCGATGATCACCGCCTGCAGGCCTGAGGGCACCACGACCGTGCCGGCTGCACCGGCGAGATCGGTCCATGCCTTCTCAAGCGCTTCGACGGTTGGCGTGCCGCGGGTGGCGTAAACATAGCGCTGGCGGCGTGTTTTCAGCTCTTCATAGGTCGGATAGAGGACCGTAGAGCCGCGATAGATCGGCGTGTTGACGAAGCCGAATTGATCGGCGGGTTGGCGACCGGCAAGAACCGCACGGGTCCTCTCGCCGAGCCGCGATGTGTCCTTCGGACCGGCCATTGCACACTCTAAGGTTTAGGGGCGGGGCAGGCCGACCCCATGTCGGCACGCGTCACACTTCTTTGTCTCGCTCGCGATGAGGTCGCGTCAAGACCTTGACCCGGCGGCCAAGATCGCCTGTCATAGGAGCCATGCGGGATCGGGACGGATCGCCTAGACTGGGCGCCCCGCGATCTGGGTTGGGAGTATGGCCAGTGGAGTTGAAGTGCTACTGGCGTCTCATGGCCACGCGTCAACGATCATTCACCCTTCTGGAAGGTGTAAAACTATGAAACGTATCGCTTCTACGCTTGCGATCGGCCTCGGGCTTGGCCTTGCCGCCACCGCCGCTGACGCTCAGACTTTGAACAATGTTCGCAGCAAGGGTTTCGTTCAGTGCGGCGTCAGCCAGGGCTTGGCCGGCTTCTCACTGCCGGACTCGGCTGGCAACTGGACTGGCCTCGACGTTGAATTCTGCCGCGCCGTTGCGGCCGCGATCTTCAACGATCCGACGAAAGTGCGCTTCTCGGCGCTCTCCGCCAAGGACCGCTTCACCGCGCTCCAGTCAGGCGAAGTTGATCTTCTCGCCCGCAACTCGACCTGGACACTGCAGCGCGACACGGCGCTCGGCCTCGATTTCGTCGCGGTCAATTATTACGACGGTCAGGGCTTCATGGTGAAGAAGGCGCTGAACGTAAAGAGCGCTCGCGAGCTTTCGGGCGCGTCTGTCTGCGTGCAGACCGGCACCACCACCGAGCTCAACGTCGCCGACTATTTCCGTGCCAATAACTTGAAGTACGAGCCGGTGGTGTTTGCGACCGCCGACGAGACCATCAAGGCCTATGAAGCCGGCCGCTGCGACGTGTTCACCACTGACGCTTCGGGCCTCTATGCCGAGCGCGTGAAGCTGTCGAAGCCCGATGACCACATGGTGCTTCCGGAAATCATCTCGAAAGAGCCGCTCGGTCCGGTCGTGCGCCATGGCGATAGCCAGTGGGCCGACATCGTCCGCTGGACCCATTTCGCGATGATCACGGCTGAAGAGCTCGGGATCACCAAGGCGAATGTGGCGCAGATGGTCAATTCGCCGAACCCGGAGATCAAGCGCACCCTGGGCAGCGAAGGCAATCTCGGTGAATCGCTCGGCCTCACCAAGGATTGGGTGGTTCGCATCGTGACCCATGTGGGCAATTACGGTGAGTCCTTCGAGCGCAATGTTGGTACC
>JBAWYY010000562.1:0-2107 GCA_037143285.1 Alphaproteobacteria bacterium
GCTCCTTCGTGTTCGACAGCTTCGCTCGCTTCATGAAGGTCTTGTGCTTCCTCGGAACGGCCGTGACGCTTTTGATGTCCACGGACTTCCTTCGTCGAGAGAAGGTGGATCGCTTCGAATTCCCGATCCTGATCCTTTTGTCCGCCGTTGGCATGGGCATGATGATCTCGGCCAACGATCTTATCGCGCTCTATATGGGCGTAGAGTTGATGTCGCTGTCGCTCTATGTCGTGGCCTCCATTCATCGCGACAACACTCGCTCGACCGAAGCCGGCTTGAAGTACTTCGTCCTCGGCGCACTCTCTTCCGGCATGCTGCTCTATGGCTGCTCGCTGATTTATGGGTTCACCGGCACGGTCGCCTTCAACGGCATTGCTGATGCGGTGCGCGGTGGTCAATTGGGCATCGGCCTCGTGTTCGGGCTCGTCTTCCTCATTGCCGGCTTGGCCTTCAAGGTGTCGGCCGTGCCGTTCCATATGTGGACGCCCGATGTGTATGAGGGCGCGCCGACCCCGGTGACGGCCTTCTTTGCTGCTGCCCCGAAGGTCGCGGCTCTCGCGATGTTCGTCCGCACCTTGATCGACGGGTTCCCGACCGCCACGCCCGCATGGCAGCAGATCGTGGTCTTCGTCTCCATCGGCTCCATGCTGCTTGGCGCCTTTGCGGCCATTGGACAGTCGAACATCAAGCGCCTGATGGCCTATTCCTCCATCGGCCATATGGGCTTCGCGCTTGTGGGCCTTGCGGCCGGCACCAACAATGGTGTCGAAGGGGTCGTCACCTATATCGCGATCTATCTGGTGATGACGCTTGGCACCTTCGCCTGCATCATCGCGATGCGCCGCAAAGATGGGCCCGTTGAGACCATCGATGATCTGGCAGGCCTTTCGCGCACCAATCCGATGATGGCCGCTGGCCTTGCCGCTCTTCTTTTCTCGCTCGCGGGCATTCCGCCGCTCGCGGGCTTCTTCGCGAAGTTCTATGTCTTCGCCGCTGCCATCGAAGCGAAGCTCTATATCCTTGCGGTCGTCGGCGTGCTCGCGAGCGTCGTCGGCGCCTATTATTACCTGCGCATCGTCAAGCTCATGTATTTCGATGAGCCGGCGCCCGCCTTCGAGCCGGCAACCTTTGAGGTCAAAGCCGTGTTGACGGCTTCTGCCGTCTTCGTGATCGGCTTCGTCGCCTATCCCGCTCCCTTGCTCGCGGCCGCATCCGCTGCTGCGCGGTCGCTGTTTTGACGTGTCGGTCACGTTGTCAGCTGCGGCGCTTGCCGCCGGTCATCATGTGGTGAGCTTCGCCGAGATCGGCTCAACGAATTCCGAGGCGCTCGAGCGCGCCGCTCGCGGGACCGAGGGGCCGCTTTGGCTGGTGGCTGACCGCCAGAATGCCGGACGCGGCCGGCGCGGTCGGACCTGGATGTCGGAGCCCGGCAATCTGTTTGCGACCTTGCTCCTGACGGACCCAAGCCCGCAGGCCAAAGTCGCGGAACTCTGCTTCGTCGCAGCGCTTGCGCTTGATGACGCGCTATTGACCCTGGCGCCGGAGATCGGCACGCGGTTCCTGTTCAAATGGCCCAATGATGGGCTTCTTGATGGCGCCAAGATTGCGGGCATTCTGGTGGAAGCCACCAGCCGGGGGCCGTCCACTTCGGTTGCCATCGGCATCGGCGTGAACATCGCTCACCACCCGACCGATACGCCCTACCGCACCACCTCGCTCAATGCGGCAGGCCTCAACCTCACCCGTGACCAGCTGTTTGAGGCGCTTAGTGCTTCCATGGTGCGTGCGCTCGCGGTCTGGCGGCGCGGCGAGGGCTTTGCTGCAATCCGCGCCGGGTGGCTTGCGCGCGCGGCAGGTCTTGGTGGTCCCTTGCGGATAACCACCGAAGGGCGTCTGTTGGAGGGGATTTTTGCGGGCGTCGATGCCGACGGCCAACTGATCCTTGATACGCCCGATGGGCGCCGTTTCGTCACCGCGGGTGAGGTGATCCTTCCTTTTGAAGCGAGAACCCATTGAAATGACGAAGCAAGCAGGCTCCGAGCACGAACTCGTTTTTTTGCCGCTGGGCGGTGTCGGCGAGATCGGCATGAACTTCTCGCTCTACGGC
>JBAWYY010000563.1:0-2098 GCA_037143285.1 Alphaproteobacteria bacterium
CCAGCGTCGCTTCATCGATGCGCCAGTGTCCGGCGGCGTTGTCGGCGCGGAAGCAGGCACCCTCACCATCATGATCGGGGCCTCTTCCACGAGCTTTGCGGCCGCAAAGCCAGTTCTCGCTGCCATGGGGTCGCGCCTCTTCCATGTGGGCAAGCGCGCCGGCGACGGCGCTATGGTGAAAACCATCAACCAGCTCCTCTGCGGCGTCCATATTGCGGCAGCCGCCGAAGCCTTTGCGCTGGGCGAACGGGCGGGCCTTGATACCGCCGTCCTCCTCGACATCTTCAAAGAAAGTGCGGCGGGCAGCTGGATGCTGGCCAATCGCGGCCCACGGATGATTGCCGAGAACCCGCCGGTCACCTCAGCCGTCGATATCTTCGTCAAAGATCTCGGCATCGTCTTGGAGGCCGGGCGTTCGGCCAAGGCGCCGCTATTTCTCTCGGCCGCGGCTCACCAGCTGTTTCTCGCGGCCTCCGGTCTCGGTCTTGGCAAGGCCGACGATAGCCAGGTGATCGAAACCTATCGGGCCATGGCACCGAAGGCCTGATCAGACCTTCCGATAGGCTTCGATCGTTTGCCGAATTCCCTCGCCAAGCGGCGTCACTGGCAAGGCGCCGATCACCGGATCGGTCGAGACCGAGGCGATATCGGCGACCACTGGCAAGACCGGACCCTCGGCACTAATGCGGGCGTCCGGCACAACGGCGCGGATCGATGCGATCACCTCATCGACGGAGGCAACGACACCGTCGAGATCGACGAGATGCGCGCCCGTGCGGCTTGAAAAGGCTGCGACCTCATAGGCCCGTGCGATATCGTCCACATAGACGAAACCCGTGCGGCCGGTGAACGGGATCGTATAAGCTTCACCCCGCGCCGCTGCACGGCAGGCAAGGCTCGCCCCCGCGCTGATCCCCGATTCCCGCCCATAGCCATAGACGACGAAGGGGCGGAACCCGACGCTGCTCAGTCCGTGATCGTCGAAATAGGCCCGCGCCGCGCCCTCATTGGCGAGCTTATAGGCGCCGTAATGGGTCCAGGGGAACGGATTTGCGCCGTCCTCTTTGCCGAAGACCGAGGCGCTGGACGTGTAGATGACCTGCGCATGCTTGAGCCGAGTGGCGGCCGCAAAGACATTGAGCGTACCGATCACATTGACCTCAGCGCCGCGCACGGGATCGCGCGCGCAGGCCGGTGTCAAAAGCCCCGCGAGATGCACGATAAGGTCGGTGCCGTCCGCGGCCCGGTCCACATCCGCGCCCTTGGAAATGTCGCCGGTCATCCACTCGAAGGCGCCGGCCGGGTCACCCACGATGCGGGTGACCAGGCTTCGGTCGCTGACCTGATCAAACAGGCGGATCTGAGCCCCCCGCGCCGCCAAGCGCTTGGCAATGGTGGCGCCGAGAAAGCCGAGACCGCCTGTGATCAGAACGCGCATGGCGCTTAGCCCAGCGTGAAGCGGATGGGCTGCGCGCCCTTGAGCAACACCAAGCGACCGAGCGCATAGATGTTCTCAAGGCCCTCGGTAATGGTGAGGAAGTGATTGCCCGAGAGCTGCCCGGCCTTGGACGCGAATTGCACGCCGCCATAGGCGAGCAGGATCTCGGTTTCCGAGACGCCGCCGGGATAGAGAATGAAGTGGCCGGGCGCGGGATAGCTCGTGTTGTTCTCGTAACCGACGCCGAACTGCATATCGCCCAGCGGGATCCAAACGCCCTCACCGCTCCAGCGCACATGGATGATCTCGCTCGCAAACGGCAATTGCTTCTTGAACGCCGCAACCGTGAGCGGGGCCGCGGCCTCCTCAAACTTACCCACGAAGCTGTAGGGACCGGCGGTGATGAGAACCTTCGACATGATTTAAACTCGCAAGTGCAGGTGAGAACGCCACAGTGACGAGGCGCAGGCGGAAGAGCAACCGCATGGCGCGCTTGCACCAACGCTGCCCTCAAAACGGCAAGCTGTGCTAGGCGAGAAAGCGAGGGGTCCGCAAGAGGCTCTCGCGAGAGGAACGCCGAAGGGAGGAGCTCATGCCCGTCGATATCGTTTGTTTGGGAGAACCGCTCGGCGAGTTCAACCAGACCCGCGCCGGCGATCC
>JBAWYY010000564.1:0-2091 GCA_037143285.1 Alphaproteobacteria bacterium
CACGGCCTCGGACGGCACGAAGCCCTGAAGTACGACACCGCTTGCGGTTTTCTCGACAAACCAGCCGAAGGGAGAGGCAACGGGCGGACGGATATCGGCGCTGACGAGCCGCGCGCCGCCGGCAAAGGGCGTTGCGCGGACCGCTTGGTTCGCGGCAGCCCAGCCCGGCCGATCAATGGCGTCACCCTCAATGGAGAAGCCCTGGTCGACAAAGCGTGCCGTCCCCTGGCGAAGACGAGCGAGTTGGCTCAGGGCAAAACGGTTGGCGGTGACCCAATCCATGCCCGCCGGCGCGCCGAGCGCGATCCTGATGCGGTCATTGACGGCAACGCCCGGCAAGGCCGCGCGCGCGGCATCGGCGATGGCCGCCTTGTCCGCTTCGCTTGGCGCCAATCCATCAAGCGTCACTCCATCGGCCGACCGCGAGAGCGTCATCACATAGGGGCTCGTGGTAGGGACCGATGCGGTCACGTCGTTGCGGGCAAGACGCGCGGCCGGCGGGAGACCACCCGATGCGGCCGCTGCCGCCGCGATGGCGGCCGCGTCGACCCCTTCGCGGCCACGGCCGGTCAAAGAGAGCGCGAGATCGGACAGGCTTGCTTGACCCTCGATCAGGCGGGGAAACTGGCTCAGCGCGAACTGGACGATCGCGCCAAAAGCACCGGGAGCACCGGAGCCAAGGCGCATGCGGTCCACCACATTGACGCCGGGGGCTGCCGCGCGGGCGCGCTCAATAATCTGGGCGCGGGCGGCTTCGGTGGGCACGAAACCTTCGAGCAAAACCTGACCGCCCGACAATGTGGCCGACCACGTAAAGGGCCGCACGACCGGCGGGCTGATATCGGCACGCGACAGCGTCAGACCGGCCGGCAACTGCCGAAGGCCTGAGGTGACCGCATCAAAAACGGCGGCATTGGGCGCCTGCCCCTGAATGGTTAGCGCGTTACCTGAGAGTTGCGCAGAGCCGGGATCAAGTTTGCCGACGGCGTCGGCAACAAAAGCGGCCATGGCGGCAAAGTTTTGCGGCGCGCCGAGACCCAGCGCCAAACGATCGGTCACGGTCGCAGACGGCAGGCCCACCCGGGCCGCCGCAAGGGCTGCTTGGCGCGCGGCCTCATCGGGCACGAACCCCGAAAGTGCAATTGTGCTGCCCTCGCGCACGACCTGGAGCAAATAGGGCGAGATGGTCGGCGCCGAAATCGTCAGCCCGGCAACAGAAAACCCTTGCGGCACAACGCGGGCGGCCGTTGCGACAGCCAGCTTCGTTGCTGCATCCCCGGCCTCACCGGTCAGCGTGAAGGCGCCATCGGCAAGCGAGGCGACCCCCGCGGTCAGGCGCCCCAATTGGCCGAGCGCAAAGCCGGCCGCAGTCGCAAAGCCTGCAGGCGCACCGCGCCCAATCTGCATTTGATCGACAATATCGGCACCAGGAACCGCTTCACGGGCGGCAGCAATCAGGCGAGCGCGCGTCGCCTCATCCGGCACCGCGCCGCTCAAGGTCACAGTGCGGCCCGCACGCGTCGCGCGCCACGGATAGGGCTTCACTTCAGCTGCGACCTGCAAGCCGTCATCGACACGCCGCACGCCAAACACTTGATCCACCAGCGCAATCGCACGCTCTTTCGCTTCAGGCGTCGGCGCTTGCCCTGAAATCACAGCATCGCGCCCGACGAGGCTCGCTCGTGCCCAGCCAAACCCTTGGGCGGCCAGTTCTCGATTGGCCCGATCGGTCAGGTCTTGGGTGATCGGAGCTTCTCTCAGGCCCAGCGCGAACCAGGCGAGCAAAGCCAATGGCACGAGGCCCCAGAGCCACTTATCCGGACGGCACATCGTCAACTCCCTCACCTCATCGGGCGAGGTTCAGACCACACCCTGTCGTTTCATCGGCGAACCGCAAGGCGGGACCGTTTTGTCTTTGGACCACAGAATTGCGCGGGTGAAAAGCATTCCTCGTTGATCGATGATCAGGTGCGGTTTCTCCGCATTGCTCTCAAGACGATGGCGCGTCTCATGATCCCCGTGAGAGTTTTTCAGCCGCGTGTTAGCGTCTGCGGTGTCGGAGTTCGGCGACGCCGGGACTGCCCCGTTCTT
>JBAWYY010000565.1:0-2083 GCA_037143285.1 Alphaproteobacteria bacterium
GGTCGATCCTCGCAAACCGAAAGGTTTGCTTGCGGTCGCCCGAAAAAATCTGATCCCCGAATTCCCTCGCGTCAAAATGCCCACCCTTTATGAGTTTACGTCCTAGCTGACCCCGCAGTTTTCCTGCGGATAAGCGCGTTCGCGATCTTGCCGAGGAACACCCTTCCTCGCACTGTGCCGCCCCCTTTGACCCCTTTTGCCGATTGATCCCATGGCCTCCCCGAACCCCGACAAAGCCTTTCCCGTCTCCTGGGACCAATTTCACCGCGATGCCCGGGCGCTCGCCTGGCGGCTTGCCGGCCAAGGGCCGTTCCGCGCCATCGTCTGCATCACCCGCGGCGGGCTGGTGCCGGCGGCGATCGTCACGCGCGAATTGGGCATTCGGCTGATCGAGACCATCTGTATCGCGAGCTATCACGACTATCAGAGCCAGGGCTCGCTGCAGGTGATCAAATCGGTGCAATCGAACCTGACCGCCGACGGCGGCAAGGGCATTTTGGTGGTGGACGATCTCGTCGACACCGGCAAAACCGCCAAAGTGGTGCGCGAACTCTTGCCGCAGGCCCATTTCGCCACCGTCTATGCCAAGCCCCTCGGGCGCCCGATGGTCGACACCTTCGTCACCGAGGTCTCCCAGGATACCTGGATCTATTTCCCCTGGGATATGGGCTACACCTTCCAGCCGCCCATTGCGGATGCGCCGAGCGCCTAAGGCGACCCTAACGCACGCCGAAAACGCGCAAGCGCAGGTCATCGGTGCCAAGTGCCCGATCAATGATTTCGCCCATGCGGCGACCCTCAGGCCCGAACATCCCAAGCACGAGGGGTGGATGGCCCACGATCAAAATCAGCACGAGCACGACAACGAGGCGGGTCATCGACATGAGGCGGCTCCTTGAGCCCCTCTCCCAAGGTCAACCTAACGCACGGCGCCTCAACGAAAGCTTGGTCCCTTCACTCGACTTAGAGCAATGAGACGGGGTAAAGACTGCCTCGCGCGCACGTGGCGGAATCGGTAGACGCACGAGACTTAAAATCTTGCGCTTTCGGGCGTGCCGGTTCGAGTCCGGCCGTGCGCACCACTTTTTCACGCAGGAATGTCGGTTCGCTCGGCGTTTGGTTTCAAGGCGAGCCCGCCTCGCGCGCGGCTTTACCGCCAGATGATCGTCGTTGTCACCAATGAGGAATTGGCGCTTCTCAGTGCCTCACACCGCAGGTACATCTCACTCATTCGCCTTGCCGAGGGGATCCTCTGATGACTGACATATCGACGCGACTGCCCCCGGAGGCGTTGAGCGCGCTGAAAGACGTGCCGGTTGCCATCATCAGCGACAATCTTGATCGGTTGCCAGGTGCGGTGGGGCTTAACGCCTATCATCGCGCAGGCGCGATGCTGGGTGTCGCGCTTACCGTGAAGACGCGCGCCGGCGACAATCTCGCGATCCATCAGGCGCTCGAAAAGATCCAACCCGGCGACATCTTGGTGGTCGATGGCGGCGGCGATGTCTCGCGGGCGCTGGTCGGCGAGATCATGAAGGCCATTGCCGAGAGCAAGGGCTGCGCGGGCTTCGTCATCGATGCCGCCATTCGCGATGTCGGCGCTTTCGCGGCCTCCGATTTCCCCTGTTTCGCGCGCGGCGTGAACCATCGAGGGCCCTATAAATCAGGCCCTGGCGAGATCAATGTGCCGGTCTCCATCGGGGGAACAGTGATTTCGCCGGGCGATATCGTGGTGGGCGATGAGGACGGCGTTGTCGCCTTCAGCCCCGCCAAGCTGGCGACCCTCATCCCCGCCGTGAAGGCCCAGCTTGCCCGCGAGGAAGCTACCATGGCAGCCATCCGCAATGGCACCTATCGGGGCGAATATGGGGCTAAGGCCAAGGGATAACAGACGTTTCTGGGAGGATATCATGAGCCAGCGGGCCGAATTTCATAACCTCCACGATGCCACAGACGTGCTTTTTCGAGAGCTGGCGCCTGGCCTGCCGACCCGCCTCCTTGCCGGTGAACGCGCGATGCTCTCGGTCGTCCCGTTCGAGCCGACCGGCGAGGGGGTGCTGGCCCAGCCCCCCGAAGGTCAAGG
>JBAWYY010000566.1:0-2081 GCA_037143285.1 Alphaproteobacteria bacterium
TTCACCGAGGGCGTCTCGAAAGGCCGCATCGATCTGCCGACTTTCGTGCGCCTTGTGAGCACCAATCCGGCCAAGCTCTTCGGGCTTTTCCCGCAAAAGGGCGCGCTGGATGTGGGGAGCGATGCCGACTTCATCCTGTGGGACCCCGAGCGCGAGGAGACGCTGACCAATGCGCATATGCATCATGGCGGCGACTACACGCCCTATGAGGGCTATCGCACCAAGGGCTATCCGGTGGCGACTTACCTCCGCGGCAAGCTCGTGTTCGATGGAAAAAGCGTGGTGGGGGCGACCGGCGGCGGGCGCTATCTCGCCCGAGAGCCCTATCCGATGATCGCGCCGCGCGAGCGCTTTGCGACGCCGTTCAATCCGGTGGAAGGCACGCTGGCGGGCTAGTTCTTATCGACCTGCCAAATGGCATGCCATTTGCGTTTTCCCTCTCGGAAGAATGATTTCCCTCATCCGTCAGGAGTGTCGACCATGGCCAAGACCCCCCGCCTTTCCCGCCGCACCTTTGTGGCGGGCTCTGCCTTCGCCGTCACCGGCTTTCCGAATGTGGTGCGCGCTCAGACCCGCGAGATCTTCATCGGTGGCCCGGCGTCGCCTGGTCTCACCGACGTGCTCTTCCCGGTGATCGAGAAGAAGCACAACATGAAGATCCTGTTCGAGGGCACCAATTCTCTGATCAACCTCGAAAAGATCCGCGCCAACCGCGCCCGTCCGACCATGACGGTGACGATGATGGACGATCCCGTGCTCGTGCTCGCCGAGCGTGAGAAGGTGATCCGCAAGCTGCCGGCCGACATCACCAACCTCGCCGACCTGCCGGTGGGCGCCAAGCCGCGCGATGCCATGTGGGCGAATTGGTGCCAGCCGCTCTGCTCGTTCTCCTATAACACCCGCTCGGTGCCGGGCGGCCTTGCCTCCTACGCCGATGCTTGGGACGCGAAGTTCCGCGAGCGCATCATCGTCATCTCCATGCGCATCACCCAGGCCGTGGCGCCGCTCGTCGCTGCCGCCGCCCATGTGACCAAGAAGCCGCTCGATCAGGCGTTGAAGGATTGGGGCGCGGGCATCGAACGCATGAAGGAACTGAAGCCGAATATCATTCAGGTCTCCTCCAATGCGCCGCAGGCCCAGCAACTCCTCGAGACCGGCGAATGCGATCTCTATATGGCGCCGGATTCGCGCACGACCCTGTTCCGGAAGGCTCAAGGCGCGCCCGTCGACCAGGGCCTGCCGCGCGAGGGCGTGCTCGCCATGCCGGCCGGTGTCGCGCTGGTTGAGGGCGGCCCCAACCAGGATCTCGGCATTGCCTTCATCAATGAAATGCTGAACCCGGAAACCCAGGCCCTCATCGCCAAGACCTTCTGGTCGAAGCCGACCAATGCCAAGACGGTGCTGCCGGCCGGCGTCAGCTTCCCCGAGCTCGTGTCGCTCGATTGGGAATATTTCGCCGACAACCGCAACGCCATGATCGAGCGCTTTGAGCGTGAGGTCTCCGCGCGATGAGCACTGCGACGGCGCTTGCCCCTCAAGCCTCATCGGCGCCTGCCGATGAGGCCTATCTTGCGGTCGCCGGCGTTTCCAAACGCTTCGGCGCGGCAACTGTGCTCGACACCTTGAGCCTTAATGTTGGCCGCGCCGAATTCATCTCGCTCTTGGGGCCGTCAGGCTGTGGCAAGACCACGCTTCTGCGCCTCATTGCCGGGCTCCTGCCACCAGATGGCGGCGTGATCAAAGTGGGCGGGCGCGATCTGACAAGGGTTGCGGCGCATAAGCGCAATATCGGCGTTGTCTTCCAGAACTACGCGCTGTTTCCTCATTTGACGGTTGCCGAAAATATCGCCTTTGGGCTCAGGGCCCAGGGGCTGAGCAAGGCCGACCAGGCGGCGAAGGTCACCAATGCGCTGGGCCTCGTCCGGATGGAGGCCTTTGCCGGGCGCGCGGTGACGGCCCTCTCTGGCGGCCAGCAGCAGCGTATTGCGGTGGCTCGCGCCATTGCGGTGCAGCCCTCCCTCCTCCTGCTCGACGAGCCGTTCTCAGCGCTTGACCGCAAGCTGCGCGAGACCATGCAGATC
>JBAWYY010000567.1:0-2065 GCA_037143285.1 Alphaproteobacteria bacterium
ACGTTCCTCACCGGCCTTGGCATCTTGGCCGCTTTTGCACTCAGACCCTGGCTCTAGCGGTTGGCGACGCGAGTCACAATGGGCTTCCTTGGTTGGGCCGGACGTGGGCGAGGGCGCTTCAAAGCCCTGCCACTGGCCTCAGGCTGGACCAATCACCGCGATTTGCCGGCACCCCAAGGCTCCACCTTCCAGGCGCGTTTGCCGCGGCAAAGAAGGAAGAACGAGCATGACCAGTTCACGCGATACGGTTTTTGCGTCCATTCGCCGTTCGCTTGGCGTCACGGGGACCGAACGTCCGCGCCACGATGTGGTCACCGAGCGGATGGCACGTCATCCTCGCGGACTGATCCCGGCGCGTGGGCAATTGCCGCCCGCTGATCAACTTGCGCTCTTCGTCACCATGGTGGAGGCCTCTGCGGCGAGCGTCGAGGTGCTCGACCGTCCTGACCAAGTGCCGGAAGCGGTTGCCAGCTATTTGCGGGGGCAGAACCTGCCGAGCCGCCTTCGGATGGGGGCGGACCCGCGTTTGAACGACCTGCCCTGGGGGACGACTTCCATCGATGTGTCAAAAGGTCCGAGCGACGGCCAAGACCTTGTTGGACTGTCCCACGCCACCGCAGGCGTTGCTGAGACGGGGACGCTGGTGCTGACATCCGGCGCGGATAATCCGACCACCATAAACTTCTTGCCGGACTATCATGTCGTCGTGGTGAAGGCCGCCGATGTCGCAAGCGATTACGAGACGGTCTGGGATCGCATCCGCAAATCCTATGGCGAAGGGCTCATGCCGCGCACAGTCAATTGGGTGACAGGACCGAGCCGTTCCGGCGACATAGAGCAGACCCTGCTGTTTGGCGCCCATGGCCCGCGCAAGGTCCATGTTATCGTGGTGAAGTAGGCGCGCGGCCTTCACTCTTCGCTAACCACGATCGCATAGCCTCTCAATCTGCGTCCTTTCGGTCACGGTTATCACCCGAATGGTGCATTCGTGCATCCGAATACCCATTCTGTGGTTTTCTCCGTTATGGCGTCCGATAGGTAATCGGATGTTTTTTCCGCCGAGTTACCCGTCAATGTCGCGCGCTCGCTTCTCTCGATCAGGATATGTGGTCCTCGGACTGGCAATGCTGCTGGCAGCGCCGGGCGCCCAAGCGCAGGTCCAGCCTGTGGCGCCGGTTATTCCCCAGGCGACGCCGACCCCTGTCTACACCCCGCCGCCAGCGCCTGAGACGCCTGCAACGGCCTCGCCCGCGCCTCAGCAGGCGGAAGCGCCACGTCCTCAACCGCCCCGCAGTCGCCCGGCGCCGCCTCCTCCACGCGTTACAGCGCTTTCTACCGATCCTCAGCCGACCTACGGACCGCAGACAGTCGCTGCCACGCAAGGAGCCTTGGAGCGCTATCGTATGCTCGCCGAGCGCGGCGGATGGCAAGAACTCCCGACCACTTGGCGGCTGGCCAAGGGCTCGGCTGGTCCGCAAGTGGTGGGCCTGAAAGAGCGGCTCGCCATTGAGGGTGATCTCGATCCCATGGCCTCGCCCGGCCCCCGCTTTGACGACGCAACCGCCGAGGCCGTGCGCCGGTTTCAGCGCCGCGTCGGCCTGATGCCCTCGGGCCAAGTGGCTGCGGCGACGCTGCGTGCGCTCAATGTGCCAGCCTATGTTCGCGTCAATGCCTTGGAGAAGTCACTGACGCGGCTCGCGGAAAGCCGTTTCGCCTTCGGCAGCCGCTATGTTGTCGTCAATATCCCAGCGACCGCCGCTGAGGCGGTGGAAGAGGGCGTGGTCGCCCGCCGCCACGCTGTTATTGTCGGCAAGCCCGAGCATCCCTCGCCGATGGTCGAGACCCGGTTGACCGTGGTCAACTTCAACCCGACCTGGACAATCCCGACCTCGATCATCCGGCGCGACATCATTCCGAAAATGCAGCGCGATCCGCAGACGCTCGCGAAGATGCGCGTACGCATCCTCAATGGGCGCGGCGAAGAGGTCGACCCGAAGTCGATCAATTGGAACACGGAGCGCGCGGTAAACTTCACGTTGCGCCAAGATCCAGGTGCCGGCAATTC
>JBAWYY010000568.1:0-2059 GCA_037143285.1 Alphaproteobacteria bacterium
TGGACGTCCGAGGATGTGGCGAAGTCCGGGGAAGGTTTCAATAAGAGCGGTTTGATCTCGGTTTGTTCGAGGGTTGTGCCGATGACCTATTCGGTTCGAGGCCTTTTGCGTCGTGTCTACCCGGCGGCCCCCACCCTTGCGAGATGGCGGGCCGCCCCTTGAACCCCTTCGCAACCAGCGCCCGCGCCCCCCCTCACGCCGCGCGGACGGTTGCGAGGAACCCGTTGACCTCCTCGCGCAGCCGCGTCGACTGGGTCGAGAGATCGCCGGCTGCGGTCAGCACCTGGGTCGACGTTTTCGATGAGGCCTGGGCGGCCTGCGTAACCCCCTGGATATTCACAGAGACTTCGCCGGTGCCCTGCGCCGCCTGGCGAACGTTCCGCGCGATTTCGGCGGTGGCGGCGCGCTGCTCCTCAACCGCTGCCGCGATCATCGAGGCGATCTGGTTCATCTCCTGGACCGTGCCGGTGATCCCGGCGAGCGAGGTGGCGGATTCCTCCGTGGCGCCTTGGATCGCGCCGATCTGCGACGAGATCTCTTGGGTCGCTCTTGCCGTCTGATCGGCGAGGCTTTTCACCTCCGACGCCACCACAGCGAAGCCGCGCCCGGCCTCTCCTGCTCGCGCCGCCTCAATCGTCGCGTTGAGGGCGAGCAAATTGGTCTGTCCCGCGATATTGCTGATTAGGCTAACAATGCTGCCGATTTTCTCAGCCGCCGCCGAGAGCTTACCGACCTTTTCGGCCGACATGTCGGCATCGCGGCTCGCGCGTCCCGCCATTTCCGCCGACAAAGCGACTTGGCGCGCAATCTCGCCGATGGAGGACGACAATTCCTCGGCGGCGGAAGCGACCGTCTGCACATTGGCGGAGGCTTCTTCCGAGGCCGCGGCCGCTGCGCTCGACTGCTGCATCGTCTGTTCCGCACTCGTGCTCGTGGTTTGCGCCGAGCCTTGTAACTGCGCGGCTGCCGCCGACAGGCTTGCCACCACCTGAGCCGCCGAAGTCTCAAAGGCGCCGACAGCCGTTTCGATGGTTTCTTGGCGCCGGGCGCGTTGTTCTTGCTCCCGCTCACGCTCGGACTTCAGCCGCTCGCCCTCAATCCCATTGTCTTTGAACACGAGCACCGCCTGCGCCATGGCGCCGACCTCGTCTTTGCGCGACGTGCCGGGAATATCGGTGTGCCAATTCCCATCGGCGACGGCGCGCATGCGTTCCGTGATCAGCTTGATCGGTTTGGCAACCGTTGCCTCCAGAAGGAGGATGGACGCGAGCGACAGAACGACCATCAGCACGCCGCAGGCAATGATGACCCATCCGATCGACGTGAAGGCATTGTCGCGCTCTGCCGCCCGGGTGCTGAGAAGGGCTTGCTCGGTTTCGATGATGTCTTTGATCAGCACCCGAATGCCGTCCATCGCCTTTTTGCCGGCGCCGGTGCGCTCCAGGTCACGCGCTTGCTCACGCGTGGCTTCCGACGCCATCCACTGGATGCCTTTTCCCGCCACGTCTGAGCGCCATTGTTCCATGGCGGTCCGGACATTTTCCAGGCGCGCCTGCTGCGCCGGATTATCCGAGGTCAGCGATCTGATCCGGTCGAAAGCCGCTTTGAAATTGGTATAGCCGAATTTGTAAGGGTCGAGATTGGCCTCATTGCCGGTGATGAGAAAGCCGCGGAACCCGGTTTCCTGATCAACGGCGGCGGCGCCTACGGCGTCAGCCTGTTGCAAGACCCGAAAGGTATGATCACTCCATGTGCTGGTCTGCTCCAGCGTTTTCTTATTCATATGAATGGTAATGTTCGCGATGAGCGAAGCAAAAATCAGGCACGCAAAGGCAATCGATATTTTGGTGGAGATGCGCATATTGTTCATGGGACTTGCTCCGTGATTGGGCGTGCAGAAATGTGATTGATGATTTTTGGGACAAAACTGATCACGACGTGGCGACTGCCATGGCGGCAGACGTCGCAGTCGCGATGGCGACCCAGGCCATCAGTGTCGCCCCGATGTAGCCATGCGAATGGGTCAACCTGTTAACGGTCTCCTAACCATGGACATCAC
>JBAWYY010000569.1:0-2059 GCA_037143285.1 Alphaproteobacteria bacterium
CCCTGCATCTCCTCTTGGTGCGGCCCATGCGGCGGCTGACCGAAACCATGGTGTCGTTCCGCCAGAACCCTGAGGATGTCAGTCGCATCGTCACGCCAACGGGGCGCAAAGACGAGGTGGGAGTGGCGGAAACCGAGCTTCAGGCGATGCAATTGTCGCTGCACGACATGCTCGCGCAAAAAAATCGGCTGGCTGCTCTCGGCCTCGCGGTCTCCAAGATCAACCACGACCTGCGCAACATGCTGGCCTCGGCCCAGCTCTTTTCCGACCGTCTCGCTTCAGTCGCAGACCCGACCGTGCAGCGTTTCGCGCCCAAGATGATCCAGTCGCTCGACCGCGCCATCGCGCTCTGCCAGGCAACCCTCTCCTATGGGCGCGCGTCGGAAACCGCGCCAAAGCGGCGCCGGCTGCCGCTCATCGGGCTCGTGGAAGAGGTGAGCGATCTGATGGCGCTGAGCGCTGAGACGCCCATTGCCTTCATCAACGGCGTTTCGCCCGACATTACGGTTGATGCCGATCCCGACCAGCTTTACCGCGTGCTTCTCAATCTCGTCCGCAATGCCTATCAAGCCTTGGAGGCCCGCGCGCCTAATGACAGCGCGCGCGATCAAATCCGGATCGGTGCGAGGCGCGAGGGGGCGGTCACCATCATCGAAGTTGCCGATACCGGTCCCGGTATTCCCGACAAGGCCCGCGCCCATCTGTTCGAGGCCTTCCAGGGCTCCACCAAGGTCGGCGGCACGGGGCTTGGCCTTGCGATCGCCGCAGAACTCGTGCGCGCCCACGGCGGCTCTATGGCGCTTGCCGAGGGCACGCTTGGGGCCACCTTCCGCATCACCGTGCCCGATCAGCCCATTGATCTCGCATCCGTCCGCAATGCCCAGCGCAAGCGCGCCTGAATTCTCCCCATGCTTTCAACGCTTCCGCGCTTGGGGTCTTGCAATCGCTTGAGGAACCGCGTATCCGGTCGCCCGGTCGATGGTGAGCCTTAGCCGCTAACGACCTGCGCGCCCGTAGCTCAGCTGGATAGAGCACCAGACTACGAATCTGGGGGTCAGAGGTTCGAATCCTTTCGGGCGCGCCATTGGTTTCAATCAAACGCGCTATTCTTAGGGTCGCCCTTTAGGCCTAATGACAGGGCATGAACGACGGGCTCCGCCTGCGTTCAATAGTGGTCCATTCAACCCCTCAATCCGCGACGATCGCGCCTACGCGCGCAAGGTCGTCCTTCAGGGCCGCCAATATCCCCGCCGGATGGCCCCGTTCTGTCATGCGGGCCTCCCATTCGCGGTGGAGGGTCTGGGCCTCGCGTATCCAAAGTGCGCGTTCTGCGGCACTGGGGGTGGTCGTCACGTGACCTGTTGCGGTCATGAGAGCCGGTCGCCCGCTCTCTTCAAGGGCCGCAAAGGGGGCAGCGATCCGCTCCGCCCAGGCGCTGTTGCAATGGTCATCAAGGGCGCGCCGCTGTGTGGGACCCAAGCGCTCATAGGCGGCCTCGCTCATCACCCAAGCAAAGGGCGTGACGTAGAGCGGCATGTCCAGATGATGGGTGAGCGTGGCAGTCAGCCCGAAAACCTCCACCGAGCCCCAGGGAAAGGTGGTCGCCTGCGCCCGTCCATCGCTCAGGAGCGGGCGAATATCCTCTGCGCGGCCGCGCAGTTCAACCATGCCCATGCGGGTCAGAAGGCTGGCGATGCCGGGATGGGTGGGGCGCACCACCATGCCCTGGATTGCGGACAAGGGGGCAAGCGGCTTCGTGCCGTGCAGCGTTGCCGGACCAAAGAGGAAGGCCGCGCAAAAGCGCACGCCCGGCATTTCGCGCGCGGCCAGCGGGCGGTACCAGGTGTCGAAGGCGCGCGACCCCGCGCCCGCATTGGCGAACAGGAGTGGCAATTCGCCGGCGGTGAACAAGGGAAACCGCGCGCGGTCAAAGCCTGGATTGACGAAGGCGAGGTCGACAGCACCCGCACTCACCATCGCGTAGTGATTGATGGCGCGGCCCGCTTGCTCGGCCGGCAGGATGATGCCGGTGATGCTGCCGCCGCTTGCTTGGGTCAGT